>CAZYED010000036.1:0-8615 GCA_964646295.1 uncultured Candidatus Saccharibacteria bacterium
GAAGCGGGCTACGGAGAGTACAAGATCGCTTCATGCGATCTCAATGTCCTGACGGAAAAAGTCGTAAGGCGGTATGAAGCGGCCGCGCGCGAGCAGAAAAAAAAGATCATAATGCGTCTGGACAAAACCGGGCGTCCCATCGCGGTGGACAGCGACATGATTGAGATCGTGGTGGCCAACCTCGTGGAAAATGCCCTGTGGTATACGCGCGAGGACGGCACGATTGATGTTGCGACGAGCTTTGATGCCAAGGGCGTGACGCTTGCGGTATCGGATACGGGTGTCGGCATACCCGTGGAAATGCGCGACGTGGTGTTTCAGAAATTCAAGCGGTCTCCCGCAGCGGTAGTGATGAATACAAACGGATCCGGTCTCGGACTCTACATCGTGAGAAATATCGTAGAACAGCACGGGGGCGCGATTACGTTTGACAGTACGGAAGGAAAGGGGACGACGTTTCGCGTCAGGATCCCCGGGTAGTATTCGTGCATAGCGCACTTGCCCAGTATATCAACTTTGACTGCCGCCAGAGGCGGTACGAACGGATGTAGTCAAAGTTGTATTACCGGGCTTGCGGGAACGAGGATTGTCTGCTATAGTCCTGCAAAAGACTCTATATGAAAAAACCAATTCAGCCGAAAGAAGAGCGGACATTTGTGCTGGTGAAGCCCGACGGCGTAAAGCGGGGGCTTGTCGGCGAGTGCGTGACTCGTATTGAACAGCGGGGGCTCAAGCTGATCGCGATGAAGATGATTTTCCCGAGCGCACAGCGCGCGCGCGGGCATTATCCCGGGACCGAAGGATGGCTTCGCGGTATGGGAGAGAAGACTCTTGAATCATACGCCAAATACGGCAAGGACCCCGTCAAAGAACTTGGTACCGGAGATCCCTTAAAAATCGGCAAGATGATTTACGGATGGAACACGGATTTTTTGACATCGGGACCGGTGGTCGCGATGGTGGTGTCCGGGATCCATGCGGTAGACATGGTGCGCAAGATCGTCGGGAAAACAATTCCGTCGTTTGCGGAAATGGGGACGATTCGCGGAGATTTCTCGGTGGATTCGCCGGTGTTAGCCAATGAGGGCAGGCGCGCGATCCACAACGTCGTACATGCGTCGGGCGATCCGGACGAGGCAAAGCACGAAATATCGCATTGGTTTTCCGCAGACGAGATACACGCATACAAGCGCGCGGAAGAAGATATTATGTTTTAAATTTTACGGCAGTACATATAAAAGCACCCCGATCATCGGGGTGCTTTTATAGCATAAGGGATATTTATTGCTGATGTGATTTTCCCCAGTAGTTTCCGAGAAATGTCCGTACGCCGAGGAGTTCGAGGCCGATGAGCGCAAGCCACGCGCCGGGCGTGAAGGGCGTGACGAGCGCCAGCACTCCCAAGGCAATCAAAATACAGCCCGTTATTTTGCGTTCCTTCGGGTGGGAATCCATGTGCTTGCTCAAAGCAATCAATATGTTTGGCATAGATTATATTGCTTGCACCGCGAGAGATCTTCGATGGAAGAATTTGCGGATTTCTTCTACTACTATGACTGATGCGGCAAGAGGAATTATGAGGAGCCATTCGGCAAGTCCCAACGGAGTCGTATGCAGGAGGCGATTCATAATCGGATGATATACCGCAAATATCTGTAGCACAATGACCGTGGCGGTTGCCGCGATCAGAAATTTGTTTGTGAGTGGATTTATGCGAAATACCGACCTGTCCTCCGAGCGGCAGTTCCATGCGTTGAACCACTGGAAGACGGCAAGGAGCGTCAATGAGATCGTCCATGCCTTGGTCATGTCCGGCGAAATATAGCCGCTGAAAATATACAGCGTCACGGCGGCCATCGGCAGAGCCATAAAAATAATGCGCCGCGCCATGAGGCCGTCCACGAACCATTTTTTGGGGCGTCTGAATGCGCCGGTAAGAAGGGACTTTTCTTTCGGCTCCATGGCAAGCGCCACGTCCAGAAATCCGTCGGTGACAAAGTTGAGCCAGATGATCTGCGACGGCAGGAGTGGCAGGGCAAATCCGAGCGCAATGGCTCCCGCGATGGTCAGCACTTCACCGGCGCTTGTTGAAAAAAGATACAGGATGACTTTTTGAATGGTGCGGAAAATATTTCTGCCCTCCTCCACGGCGGAAAGAATGCTTGAGAAGTCATCGTTTAAAAGCACGATATCGGCCGCTTCTTTGGCGACTTCCGTACCAACTTTGCCCATGGCGACTCCCAAGTCGGCCGCGACAAGCGATGGCGCATCGTTGACGCCGTCTCCGGTCATCGCGACCACTTCGCCGCGCGCGCGATATGCTTGGATGATCCGGAGCTTGTGATCGGGCGTTACGCGCGCAAATACGCTCGCGCGCGCAAGCTCTTCTGCAAGCTCCGCGTCGGATAGTCGGCTGATATCCTCGCCCGTGAGCACGCGGTCGCCTTCCTGCCAGATGCCGGCTTCGCGGGCGATCGCGTGCGCTGTGAGCCGGTGGTCTCCCGTGATCATGACGATCCGCATATCAGCCGCCTTGATCCGTCGTACGGTTTCCTGTACTTCCGGCCTCAGCGGATCGCGCATGCCGAAGAATCCGACAAATGTGAGCGGCGGCATGGCATTAGGATCAATACCGTCTCCCGCGTCCGTGTGCATCGCATACGCCACGACACGAAAACCTTCGGCCGCCATGTTGCTGAACGCCGTCTGGAGCCGCTTGTGCTCGTCATCGGTGAGCGTATCCGTGCGGCCATGCTGGCGGATGTTTTTGCAGAGCGCCAAGACGCTTTCCGGCGCGCCGACGACCGTCAGGAAGTGAGTTCCGTCCACGGCGCGGGCGACTGCGTGATATTTTCTCCGGTAGTCAAACGGCAATTCAAAGATCTCGGGCGATTCTTCCGTCAGGATTTCATGGCGAAGCCCGATTTTTTCGGAGAAGACGAGCAGTGCGGCCTCGGTAGGATCGCCCGCGACTTTCCATTCATGCGCCGCATCAACAAAAGACAGGCGCGCTCGCGCGCAGAACGCCGCGATCTTGGCGCTGAAAAGGACATCCTCGTGCTCAAGCGGGTCTATCAGCGTACTGTCCAGCAATACGTCGCCCTTCGGCTCGTAGCCGTTGCCGGTGATCATATACATGCGCCAGTTTGTATAGACGCGCTCAATCGTCATTTCGTTGCGGGTCAGCGTGCCTGTCTTATCCACCGCGATGATTTTGGTCTGTCCGAGGGCCTCCACCGCCTGCAGGCGCTTGACGAGCGCATTGCGTTTTGACATCCGCCATACGCCTGTGGCAAGTACCAAGGTGATGACGATCGGGAGTCCCTCCGGAATGACCGAGACCGCGAGCGCCACGGCGGTCGCAAACATCTCCTGCGGTGATCTGCCCAAAAGCACGCCCGGGATAAACAGCAGGACGCTGATGACCCCGACCGCGATGATAATGAGCCGCGAGAGATAGCGGATATCTTTTTTGAGCGGGATGTCCGTATCAATGAGCGCTATTTCTTCGGCGATCCTGCCGATCTCGGTAGCGCTTCCCGTGGCGATGACGATCGCGCGCGCATTGCCACCCGCGACATGCGTTCCTTTAAAGACCATATTCTTGCGATCCGCCGGAGCAAGGGACGGGTCTTTGAGAGGCGTCTCAATTTTTGCCGCGGGCTCTGACTCGCCGGTAAGACCCGCTTCGTTTACGGTGAGTCCGTGCGCGAATATGATGCGCGCGTCTGCGGGGATTTTTTCTCCCTCCTGCAAAATGATGACGTCTCCCGGGACGACATCGGTGTCCGGTACGATCATCTCCGTGCCGTCGCGTACGACGGTGGCGGACGTTTCGGCAAATTTTTTCAATGCGCGGAGAGTATTTTGCGCGCGGCCTTCCTGCAGTGTCCCGACGACCGCATTAAACAGGAGTACGCCCGCAACGACGTATGCGTCCGTGATCTGTCCCGTGATAGCTATGACCCCACCCGCGGCACAGAGAAGATAAATGAGAGGACTCTGAAACTGCCGCGCGAAGATGATCAGCAGATTGTCGGGCTTGCCCTCGGAGAGTTTGTTTGCGCCATACGCCTCGAGGCGCGTTTTGGCCTCCTCCATCGCAAGTCCGCGCTCATGCGAGCCGAGTGCGGCAAGCGCTTCGGATGCGGTTTTGGTATGCCATACGGCTTCAGGAAGCGGTCTCATGACAGTTCTCGCAGTACGTCCCGCAAATCGTGAATACGGTATGTAGCGATGCTTTCCTTAAATGCTTTATTCGGATGAGCGTATAGATAGTGTACGGCATCGGGAAGCGGAATCATATCTTGAGGTGAGTCGCCGATCGCGATAATGCGGTCAAATTTTTTACCCGCGATGTACTCCTCGGCTATGTCCTGCTTTGATGTCTTTGCATCCGGATGATGCGAATCCGTGCCGAAATATTTTCCTTCGGGGAAAAAATTCTGCAATCCAATCAAATGTAAAAATTTGACGATATGGACTGGTGATGCATTGGAGATGAGGATCTGATCGTGAGTTTCCTTGATAGCCGCGAGGACTTCAGTCACATGATCGTTTGGCGCGATGTATCGGGAGATAGTCTCCGGCTGCTTTCGGCCTAGCGCGATGGCATCTTCCTGCAATTGCAGGTGGATGGCAGTCGGTTCGTGCGGAAGGATATGCGCAAAATATTCATGCCACTTTATGCCGTATAGTGATGAGACATGCGCGTCATCAAATCGCTCGGCATACCCGCGGCGCGCGAGCGCCTCGTTGGAAAGCTCTATGACCGCTCGTTCATTGCCTTTTTCGAGCGTGCCGTGAAAATCCCAGATAAACAATTTCATAGTACTCGGGCTGCTGGGAATTGAACCCAGTCTACATCCACCCCATGGATGCGTACTGCCGGTATACTACAGCCCGTTGATTTCGCCGATGATGGCTTCCGTAAGCTCTTTTTCTTTTGTGCGGAAGCCGTGGTTGGCGCTTTTGATGATAATGCCGGAAAACGACTTTGTCCATTGCGCATGGCGGTGGAATGCCGCGATGATTTCGCGCGCGGGGCGATCCAGATACTCGTCGCGCTCGGCTACGATGACGGTCGTCGGCGCGCGGATGCTCGCAAGCGCGTCCCAGCGCGCGTCCGCGCGGTCATAGGGAAATACGTCTTCGCGTCCTCCTGCGCTATAGAGACTGATGAAGCGGTCGGGGCTCATGACGCCGTACTCGGGCGGCATATACGCCGCGCGTTTTTTCTTGAGCGCATGCGCGATTGCAAGACCTTTTTTGTGCCACGCGACTCCATGTACTTTAGCGGTACCCGAGCGGTCGCTGACAGGCGCTATCAGGATCAGATGTTTTACGCGGGGATCGCGCGCGCGGGACATATAATAGAGCGCTTTGTTGGCGCCCGTGGAGTGTCCCGCCAGGATGATACGGCGGTATCCGAGTTTGCGCGCAAAAGCGATCATCGCGCGGATGTCAAAGACGCATTCCTCAAATTTTTCAAATCCGCCGCCGGTAAGTTTGGTACTTTTTGCAGCACTTCCGCTTGCGGCGTCATGCCCGCGTGTGTTGAATTTGAAATACGCGATGCCTTTTTTGTGGCACTGTTCCGAGAGTTCTTTGACGAGGATCTGTCCCGATGAGAAGCGGGAGTTGAGCCCGTGCAACCAGATGAGTGCGGTGCCGGAAGATTTTTTCGGAAGTACCGCGATGCCCTCCAGCGCCACGCCGTCGCTTGTTTTAATACGCGTGAGCAGGACGGGAATCATGATAGATGAGACAAGCGACATGAGACAGGGGTCTGAAGTGCTTAAGATTTTTTTGAGAGTCGTGTCTCTTGTCTCTTGTTGCTTGTCTCCATGTGCGGATATTCACGGGCAAGCTCTGCGATGTAGCGGACGCCAACACCGGTGGCGCCTCGCGCTAAAATATCGGAGTCTACCGCCGTCATGCGGGGCGCGATATCAATATGCGCGAACGGCGCGTCTTCAACGAATTGCTCAAGGAATTTTGCGCCGTGGATCGCGCCGCCGTAGCGGTCGTTTTTTGCCATGTTGGCAATATCGCCAAACATGCCCTTGATCTCGTGCAGATATTCGTCCCACAAGGGGAGCGGCCAGACATAGTCGCCCGAGCGAGTCCCGACTGCAACAAGTTTGTCGGTGAGCGCATCGCGGTTGGTAAAGACCGCAGAGCAATAATTGCCCAGAGCCACGTGCGCCGCTCCGGTGAGCGTTGCAAAATCCGCGATGAGTCCCGGCTTGTAGCGCAGGGCATAGGTGAGCGCGTCTGCCAGGATGACGCGGCCTTCGGCATCGGTATTGAGTACTTCAATGGTTTTGCCGCTCATGGACTTGAGCAGGTCTCCCGGGCGATATGATGATCCTGACGGCATATTTTCCACTGCGGGGATGAGTCCTACGACATTGACCGGCAATTTGAGGCGCGCGATTGCGGCGACACCGTGGATGACTGCCGCACCTCCCGACATGTCCATATGCATCTCATACATATATTGTTCGGGTTTGAGATTGATGCCGCCGGTATCAAACGTAACGCCTTTGCCGACAAGCACAAGGGGTTTTTGGTCTTTGGCGCCCTTGCGGTACTCCAAAATAATGAAGCGCGGCTTCTCATCCGATCCCCGCGCGACGCCCAGCACTCCGCCCATGCCGAGGCGCGCGATCGCCTTTTCATCAAGAATGGTCGCGCGAAAACCCGCGCGTTTGGCGGTAAGGCGCGCCGCCTCCGCAAGATGCGTGGGCGTCATATCGCTCCCCGGAGTATTGGCAAGTTCCCGCGCGCTGTTTACTTCTTCGCCGATCGCGATGCCATCCGCGATCGCGCGTACAGCATCCGCGCGGTCTGTGTCTGCGACGGCAACCGCGATACTCTTCACTTCCGGCCAGCCGCCTTTCGGAGTTTCTTTGTAGTGGTTGTATTCAAAATGCGCCATAAGGGAATTGCGCGCGAATGCCGCAAGATCCCCTCCGGATGAGACTGCGTATTCGCTCGTGCGGTCGGCCTTGGCCGCACGGATAAACCGTCGCGGCAGAATGTCCGCTTTGCGTTCGTTCCATTTTGACTTTTCTCCCTTGCCGAAAAGGCGCACGCGCCGCACGGCGCCCGCGGCAAACCAGACTGATTTCGTCTCTCCTTCATCGCCGCGAAACTCTTTTCGCGCAAACTCCAGCACGGCTTTTTTGACGGACGGTGCAAGCCGCATAAAAACAGCATCGCCGGATGGCGATTCGTTTTTGAAGAGGGGGATAAAGATAGTTTTTGCTCTCGCGGCTTGCGCGTGCGAGACAGGCGTGATCTTCATGCGATCAGGTGGTTTTGTGCAATTTCTTCATGCACTTGACGCAGATTTTTTTGCGTGCGCCCGAATCCATACGCGCCCACTGGAGATTGGGGTGTTTGCGGATTGAAGATGTCGGGTTATAATGGCTTCGCAGAAAGGCGCGTTTGCCTCCTTTGATTGAGCCTTTGTCGCAGAGTGCGCAGATGTTCATAATGATAGTGATAGAGACATGCAACAAGAGATATGCGACATGAACTCTTTATTCCGCTTACTTGCTTCCCATTGAATCATATTTGAATGGAAAATGCAATCAGTTTCATATTTCAGATAGGAGTTTTGATCTTCTCCGTAGTGATCCACGAGGTGGCGCACGGGTTTGCGGCGCTCGCCTTGGGCGACCGTACGGCCGAGGAGGAGGGTCGCCTAACACTCAATCCCATCCGTCACATTGACCCTTTCGGAACGGTGATTTTGCCTGTCATGTCGTATCTGCTCGGCGGGATCATCATAGGATGGGCCAAACCCGTGCCGTACAATCCTGCCCGCCTGCGCCGCGGCAAGTGGGGGCCGGCGCTCGTCGGCATCGCAGGTCCTGCCGCAAATATACTTCTTGCGCTGATCTTCGGCCTGTCTCTCCGTGCAGTCCATTTCCTGCCGGAAAGTTCTTTTTTGCTCAACTTCATATCAATCGCCGCGATTATATCTCTTTTGAATCTTACGCTCGCATTTTTCAATCTCGTGCCGATTCCGCCGCTTGACGGGTCAAAACTTCTGTTCGCCCTCATGCCGCGCCACTGGTACGGCGCGCGTCTCCTGCTTGAGCAATATGGGATTTTCCTGCTCCTCTTTTTCATCGCATTTCTTGCGCCTCTGCTTTCGCCGATTGTGCTGTTTTCATTCCGCCTGATCACCGGCACCGGCGGATTTTTCTGACGTATACAGCATCTTGACAGGTGGGTGAGGAGGATTATCATTGAGGGCATGACAGAGAAGATCACTACGATTGAGGCGCTTGCAGTGATGATCCAGCGGACAATGGCGAGCAAAGAGGATTTGAAGGCCATGGCGAGCAAGGAGGATTTGGTGCAGTTGCGTACTGAAATGCAGGACGGCTTTCATGCGGTGAACCGGCGCATTGATCTTCTGCGTGAAGACATCTCCGATCTACCCGAAATCCGCGAGGAAATACAGGAGCACGGAGAACGACTGACGCGCGTAGAACGGAAAGTAGGCTTTGCCGCATAATTTATATGATGACTTTTATTATCAGCGAAAATATTGCAAAAACGTGTTGTCTCACATCTCCCATCTGTTCGGGGGCTTG
>CAZYED010000037.1:0-8318 GCA_964646295.1 uncultured Candidatus Saccharibacteria bacterium
GCCGATCTCGCGATGCACGTCCCGCATCCGCGCGCCCATTTCTACGAGCCCGGGAGTCACATACCACCGCCGGCAGTCCCGCAAAGACGCGAGAAACTCTATCACCGCTCGGACGCCGTCGGGATTGCCGTTGTAGCTGTCATCAAGCGTTACGACACCGGAGGCGTCGGTTTTGGGCTCCAGACGATGGTCAAAGGGCTTGGTTTTCTCAATGCCCCTTTTTACCTGATCGGGAGACAGCCCAAGACCCAATGCCATCACAGAGACCGCCGCCAAAGGCCCTACCTGATGCAGACCAAGCAGACTTGATGCAAGTTCCAACGTCTTGCCGTCGCCGGATAAGACAAATGATGTCCCTGCAAGATCGGTTTTTTGATTTGCAATCTTCCACTCCCCGACTGACTCACGACTATATATGATGTGTCCCGCGCGGGCATGTTTTCGCGCATATTCGCTTTCGCCGTTTACATACACGGGCTTTGAGCCAAGGTAGTCGGCAAGCTCATAAATAGTCTCGGCCGTGCGCTCTAGCGTCTTGAATTTTTTCAAATGCGCTTCATTCACACCGGTGATAATCCCCATATCGGGACGCACCAGATCGCATAAATTTTTTATATCGCCCGGGTAATATTCTCCCAGCTCAAAGATAAGAATATCCTCGTCTCCTGCAAGCGTATTTACAAATCGGCTGATACCCAAAGGCGTATTATAACTGTGGGAAGGTGCGGCTGTCTTTTTGCCCTCTGATAAAACAGTCTTGAGAATCTCGCGCATCGTGGTCTTGCCAAAGCTCCCCGCAATGCCTATTTTCACGGCTTTGTGCGCCTTGAGTCTCGTGCGCGCGCGCCGTACGATCACAGCCTCAATCGGACGCTGTACCAGAGTACGCAGGATCATAAGCAGGATCATAAGCGCGTATGCCAGAATGTATGGCGCGAGAAGCGCCGTAAGCAGGGACAGTATGTAACTCACGGGAGCCGCAGTGCTCTGAAATATGACGATCGCCGCACTAAGAAGTACCACGACAAGAATCCATGCGATCGCAAGCAAAAAAACCGCTTTGGGAGTCCTGACAAGATGCTTGCGATGCTCTACATGCGCAAAATCTTTTGTCCTGTGATACCACGCCAAATAGTCGCGAACGCTATATTCGCTTGCCTGAAGCATGTATACGAGAGATCGCGGATAGCGCAGGCTGTAGCGGGACAGAAAGTTTTTCATGCCAGAAATTTTTGTATAAGACTTGCGACTTCTTGCGGTTTTTCCCGATGGACGAAATGTCCCGCGCCTTCTATGACTTTCAAGTCGGAGTGGGAGATCATCTGCGCCAAACGTTGTCCCTCGGACAAAGGCGTCTCTCTATCGCGGCTCCCCCAGATCAGTAGTGTCGGCGTCTGTATTTTTTGTGCGCTTGCCGAGAGATCCTCCTCTATGATTTTAAGAAAAGTCCCTTTGAGCGCTCCCGCGTTTGCATAATCGCTTCCGATGGAACGATAAAACCTCGCTTTCAGTTTTTCTTTCCAGAAATTCAGAGGCGGGATAGCGAGCGCGATTTTGCCTGCTTTGGCTAACATTCTTATCACCGCCGCGCCCATCGTATTCCTTTTAGCTACACCCGCCGAGGCAATCAGTATGATCTTATGCGGCTGAAGGTATTGTTCAGCCACTGCTTTTATGACGATCCTGCCTCCAAATGAATGGCCGATGAGCACATCCACGGACACATCAAGTTTTTGGACAAAATCTCTGACAAACCGGGCGTAATCATCCAAATCCCAACTCTCTTTTGGTTTTTCGCTTGCGCCAAATCCGGGCAGATCCACACGGATCATCCGCCGCGTCGCAGGCAGGAGCGGCAGGAGAGCGTCAAACGTACGCAGATCATCCTGCCAGCCATGCAAAAAAAGCATTACAGGGCCGGCGCCTGTATCCCGATACTCAATTGCGAGGTTTTGGACAATGACTTTCATCGCCAAATGAATCATACCTATCAGGTTGATTTCTAGCAATATTTGGGATAAGATTTTATAAGCTTTGCCCCCCGTAGCTTAGTGGTAAAGCAGGGGACTTTTAATCCCTTGATGGGGGTCCGATTCCCTCCGGGGGGACTATGCGGACAAAGTTGCGGAAGAAATGAATGGCTCGTAGCTTAGGGGTAGGAAATTATATTGGCAATATAATTTCCGGTTTGCTCCTTTTGGAACTAAATCTTATACGTAGAGATGGGCCTATAGCTTAGTGGTAGAGCAACCGGTTTGCATCCGGTAGATGGGAGTTCGATTCTCCCTAGGTCCACCTGTGCGTATAAGGAATGTGGGTAGCCGATTCTCGCACGGTCCACATATCAGTTTGTACCAAGTTATGAAAAATTCTATCGTCAATAATAAGTGGAGGGGACTGCCATGGATTTTTAGATGGTTTATTTACTTTGTACTACCACCTATTATTTCCGCCTATTTCATCTTTGGATCAATTATATCTTGGGCCAGTCTGCCAATACCAGAGGAAAGCACTGTCTCTTTTGTAGGTCCTGAATCTACAACAAAAGAATTATCCGAAGCTATGTTTGGAAGAAGTGAGTTTGGTACTCTTGGTTTGCTATGTTTAGTTAATAAGAATGATGTGGTTATAAATGGAATAAAGACAAAGCTACCATTTGAGGCTGATCCAGAGGCAGGATCCATGGAAGCTAGAGTGAATTCAAATAAAAGTATCTATGCGCCCATGAACAGTCGGTTTAGATTTGGATGTGGTACATTCTTTAAAAAAATCTCTGACGCCGAGTTAGTTTTTCGAAAACCTAAGATAGAATTGTTACCAACAATAGCACAAGAAGTAGAGTTGGACATTCCCGAATTTAAGGGCAAAGCGCTTGCACTGATAAAAGATGCCTCCATTAATACAAATAATTCATATTTTATAAAAATTAGTAGTCCACTAGGGGCATATTTGATTCTCTTTTTGGGATGGGTCACTTCACTGATCGCCATCATCGATTCAGTAAAACTGATGGTCAAAAATCGCAGAGCTGAAGAATGACTATACTCCCGCACAGCTTACGAATAAAAATTTACCACTTGTCTAAACATTTTCTACATTAAGTAACATCAAAAATATGAGAAGAACGGAAAACATGGTGTGCGATAAGCACCCCGAATAATGAGGTTTACGATCGACTATCCGCTTTGCTTATGGCGATGCCGTCCAGACGAAAACTGATTATTACGACATTGGTGATCCTCACGGTCGTCCTTTTTTGGACGTCCAGCGGATTTGAATCTTATTTCCACCAGGCCATAGGATTTTTTGAGCCGTATGCCGCGGACTACAAAGCCGCGAGCATCGGCATCTTTGTGGCGCTGGCGGCACTCTCCACCATGCTGGTTTCATTTTCAAGCATCGTGCTGGTGCCTGTCGCGTCCGTGAGCTTTGGCAAAGTCCTGACCGTCCTCCTGCTGATCGCAGGCTGGCTCACAGGGGGCATCATCGCATACGCCATCGGCCGCATCGTAGGGCCCCTGATCATTGAGCGATTTTTTGACGTAAAAAAAGTCCGCGAATACGAGGACGTCATGTTTGGCGGAAAAGCCGGATTCGGACTGGTCATATTGACGCGCTTTGTGTTGCCGTCTGAAATCCCCGGCTACCTTTTCGGCGCGGGAGGGTATCATTTCGGGAGATATTTGCTTGCGACGATTACCGCAGAAACTCCTTATGCGATCGCCACGGTAGATTTTTTTGGCGCGATCGTGGATAAAAATATCCTCATCGTCGCAGTCGGAGCATCCATCTGGGCGATTTTTGCCTCTCTCACCGCATATCTTATATATCGCCAGATCAACAAAAAGCGGGCAACGGCGGCGTAAGGGTCTCCTTGCGATTACACTCTTGATGTAGTACGACAGGAGAAGGACATGTAGATATAGATCACACACCCACAAGGAGGTGCATATGCGCCTTTCCATGACGATCGTGCTCTTTGCTTTTGTTTTTGGTGTTGTCGCATTATCTTTAACCGGCACTGCCTTCGCGCATGAGGAGGCGGCAGACTGGATCCGTGAATTACGCAATGGAGAGAACGGCGGCTGCTGCGGGGAAGACGACTGTATTCCCGTAGACAGTATTGAAGTCACGGAGACGGGCGAGACGACCATGCGCATCTTGATCAACGGCGTCATATCAACACAGATACGCCGTACAAGTTTTGTACCCGTATCGTGTGATAAGCGGCCGCATGCATGCCTCAATAAACGCATTGCGCAGGACGGAAAAATTATTGCTTGCTGGTGGGTCAACGCTGATGGGACGCTTGGCATTTTCCCGTCCCCCCGATGCTGGCAATGCGCGGTAGTGCAACAATGCCCCGCATCGTCATAAAAAAAGCCGCTCCGACATCAGTCGGAGCGGCTTTTCCAAGAGCGTTTTAATCGTCTCTTGTGGCAATCCGCCTAAGGATAATCAGAAAAACCACGGGGGCCGCAAGCCACCAGAGGTGCAGATCGGGATCCGCAAATATGCGCCGCACCAAAGGCGATAAGGTCGCTACACGCTCGGGCGACAGAAGCGACACTCCGATATGCATCAGAAATCCCATCTGGAGAAAGCTCATAAAAAGCGTCTGCCACCACGGGCCGCTGGCCAAAAACCCTCTGCCGCGGCGCGCGCCCAGGAGCAGTACGAGCAGTATAAAGAGGATCACAAAGACGGCAATTGCGACAAACGAGCGGTCGCGCATACCGGAAAAAGCAGTCAGCCGATCAAGCGGGAGAGCGGGGAAAATAGCGAGTGTTACATACGTCATCATGATGCTGGACACCACGGCGCGCCTCCCCGCGGCAAAAGCCCAAAAAAGCCCACCTGCAAAAAGCACGAAGAAAATACCGACGTCCAGCGTGGGATTTCTGACGGCCTGGCTCAACGCCGAAACATACGGTACGCCCGATACGGCGGCGGTGGTAGAACCAAGCAATGACACCGGAATCGTGGGAAAAGACATCGCATATAGTATAGCAAAATTTTCAGTACGCGAATATACACAAGCAACCCCGCCCTTGAGATATCTCAAGGGCGGGGTACGCATGTATCTAATCTATAGGGCCGCCACGGGATTAATAATCCTCATGGGGCATTTGCGGCATGCCTTTTTCTTCTTTTTTCGGCAAGTCCGCTATCGCAACTTCCATCGTAAGAAACATCGCCGCAACCGATACGGCGTTTTCCAGGGCGGAGCGGGTCACTTTGACCGGATCCACGATCCCCTCTTTTACCATGTCGGCGACAATGCGATCCGTGGATGCATCGTATCCTGCCTGGGACTTGCCGTCCGATCCCATTTTTTCTTTTACTTTGGTTGTCACCTCGCCCACACGCTTGCCTGCGTTGATCGCGATCTGCGAAAGCGGCTCTTCAAGCGCATTGAGCAAAATCGCATACGCGGCCTGGTATTCTGCACCCGAGCGCTCGGAATCGCCGTCCGCGCGACGCATCCAACGATCGCGGAGAAGCACAGCGGCCTTGAAGAGTGCGACACCGCCTCCAGGGACGATGCCTTCAGCAAGCGCGGCTTTGGTCGCCGCTACCGCGTCTTCAATCTTGAGCTTGATATACTTCATCTCGGTCTCGGTCGCGGCACCCACGCGGATCACAGCGACACCTCCCGCGAGCTTTGCGAGGCGCTCCTGCAGTTTTTCCTTGTCGTACTCGGAGCTTGATTTTTCAATCTGTACGCGGATCTGCGCAATCCGCTTTTCCAGATCGTCTTTCTTGCCTTTGCCGCCGACGATCGTAGTGTTGTCTTTGTCGGTCACGACGCGGCGCGCGCGGCCAAGCATTTCCACTTCGGTATTCTCAAGTTTCAATCCAAGCTCCTCGGTGATCACTTTGGCGCCGGTCAGCACCGCGATATCCTCCAGCATTTCCTTGCGGCGATCCCCGAATCCCGGAGCTTTGACTGCAAGCGCGTTAAACGCTCCGCGCAGACGGTTTACGACGAGCGTCGCAAGCGCATCACCCTCCACATCCTCGGCGATGATGACGAGCTCCTTTTTGCCCGTGCGCGCAAGCTTCTCAAGCAAAGGCAGGATCGTCTGGATAGACGATATCTTCTTGTCCGTCACGAGGATGAAAGGGTCCTCCATCACCGATTCCATGCGCTCGGCATTGGTGATCATATAGGGCGAGACATACCCGCGGTCAAACTGCATACCCTCCACGACTTCTTTTTCAATACCGACTCCCTGCGATTCCTCCACAGTCACTGCGCCGTCTTTGCCGACTTTCTCAATGGCTTCGGCGATGATTTCGCCAAGCTCGCGGGATTCGGCCGATATCGTCGCAACCTGTATGATCTCCTCTTTCTCCTTTACGGGCTTTGCCATCTTTTGCAGTTCCTTCACGACTTCCTCCCGCGCTTCCTCAAGCGCGCGACGAAGCCCCACGGAGTTCACGCCCGCAGTCGCGTACTTCAATCCCTCATGGATGAGCGATTGGGCAAGCACTACGGCGGTCGTCGTGCCGTCTCCCGCCGCGTCATTGGTCTTGGATGCGACCTCTTTGACGAGCTCCGCGCCCATGTTTTCAAATTTGTCTTCAAGCTCTATTTCCTTGGCGATGGTCACGCCGTCATTGGTGATCTGCGGCGCGCCAAAACTCTTGTCAAACACCACATTGCGGCCGCGCGGCCCGAGCGTCGTCTTCACGGCGTTGCCAAGCACATCCACGCCCCGCTTCATTTGCTGGCGCGCTTTCTCTCCGAATAAGATTTGTTTTGCCATAAAATATGTACAAGTATATGTAGTTTGTAGGTGGTAGTGAGTAGTAGAGATAAGAAAGATTTTCTACAATCTACAACCTACTTCCTACAATCTAATTAATGATTGCAAGGATATCCTCCTCGCTCAAAACGAGATACTCTTTATCGTCAAATTTGATCGGCTCGCGATACGTGGAGAAGAGGACGGTGTCGCCCTTTTTCACATTCATCGGCACGCGTTTGCCCGCGTCGTTGACTTTGCCCGGCCCCACGGCAATGACCGTGCCCTGCTCCGGACGCTCTTTATTGGCAGTCTCGGGCAGATACAAACCCGATTTCAATTTGCCGCTTTCGGCCTTCTGGGGCTCAATGACCACGCGGTCGCCCAATGGCTGTATTTTCATAGATGCGAGATATGGGACAAGAGACAGGAGACAGGAAGGACGTCCTGTCGCGTGTTGCTTGTCGCTTATTGCTATTACCGCTAATTTAGCAGTCCCGACACGCGACTGCTAATACAGCATATGCAACGCTCAAATAAAGTCAAGAGGTTGTATAAGGCCACCCATCTTTGGACTCCGCGCCTGTTTTAGCGAGTATATTTTGAGGTAGCGAAATCATGAACTGCACCGGAGAAAGCTTGTTTTGAAAAGCGTAATGCACGCGTTCCGTATTGTACCATATCAGCCAATCAATCATCCTGTTGTTGAATGCGCGCACCTCCAGAAGCTCTCCTGTATGGTAATCAATGAATTCCTCCTGGATCGTGCGGTTGAATCGCTCCACATGGGCATTCATCTTGGGCGTCTTGGGATATGTATGGTAATGCGTGAGGTGGAGACGGCGTAGCTCTTCGTCAAAATGCTTCTTGAACTCCGATCCGTTGTCCGTGAGGACAAAGGCAAACGGGAATGGGAATACGAGGCGACAGTATTCAAAGAACTCCTTTGCGGCCAGAGAAGCATGACTGGTGGTTGCCCATGCGAATGAAAAACGGGTATGGATGTCTTCAAAGGTGATGACGTATCTGCGCGAGCCGTGGATGATCTTCTCTATGGTATCAAAGGCGACGAGATGCCCCGGATACTCAACCTTGAAATCTTTGGGCTTGCGCAGGACTTTCCGGCACTTTACAGGCACAATTGCGCCGTTGTGGCGTACCTTCTTGGGGAAAACGCGTAATCCGCCGCAATCCCTGATGAGACGCCCGATGGTCTTGAGTTGCGGACACGGGAGATGCCGCTCCGCCGAGAATGCCTTGAGTATGGGGTATATCTTCTCTTTCCCGAGATTCGGGTGCTCCCAGCGAATGCGCTTGATCTCGGCAATGGTATCAGGGTGCCATACTCGTCTGCGCTTGTTCTTGGGTGTCCGTTTCTTCTCATTGAGAGCTTCGGGTGTCTTTCCTCCCTGTACGAACTTCTTTTTCCAATGGAAGAGCGTGGAGCGCTTGACCGGCAAAGCGTCCAATGCGGCGGCAAGGCCGTGTTTCTCCCAGAATACGAGGATGCGGGTTAATAGGAAAAAATTAGTTGCTCCCGGAGAGTATTTCTGAAATGATTTTGTA
>CAZYED010000038.1:0-682 GCA_964646295.1 uncultured Candidatus Saccharibacteria bacterium
TGGCGGAGTTATGATGTTATACGGAGGGTGAGAGATTCGAACTCTCGAAGGGAGTAACCCCTTACGCGCTTTCCAAGCGCGCGCACTAGGCCGCTATGCGAACCCTCCGTGACGACTTTGATGCTATCACATTTTTTTTGACTCCGCTATATCTGCATACTTGAGCAGAAAGCAGTAAGGGGAGCCTATGGGGCTCCCCGATTGACGATATGAAAATGAAACCTAACGGCGGCTTTGCTTGCGCAAGCCCCAGACGACCAAAGGCTTGGTACGTCTGCTCTGCGTCATCTTAAATCTTAAGACACGTCGCATGAAAGACCAGTCGCGACGCCTGTCGTGGCGCCCTAGCAACACTGCAATTGTTGTCCGCTCCTGCCCTTCGTGACTCGTGAAATTTTCAATCGTAGACCCTACAAAAAGGTCTCTAAGATTGTCGGTGCTCATTATCACCTCCGTCAAAAGGGGAACTGCAGAAAAACAATCAGGCAGACATCGCCTATTCACACAATATCACAGACATCGCTTCACAATCAACTCGTCCTCCTAGAGCACCCCGATAAAATCGGGGGTTCGGGCGAACAATTCCACAACGTGGAATTGTTTTAGCTACGATTTTCCAACGCCGCGATTCTTTCTTCAATGGGCGGGTGCGTGGAGAACATTTTGACTATCCACGGAATTT
>CAZYED010000038.1:692-8112 GCA_964646295.1 uncultured Candidatus Saccharibacteria bacterium
GGCAGGCAGGTCCGCGCCAAAGGGATTTTCAAAAAAGAGATGCGCGGTGGCATTGGTCGCGGTACGGAGCGGCCGCTGGTATGCGCCGATTTTGCGGAGAGCCGATGCCAAGCCCTCGGGGTAGCGCGACAGGAGCGCGCCTGATGCATCCGCGAGAAACTCGCGCCTGCGCGAAATGGCAAGGCGGATCAAAGATGCGATGAGTGGCGCCAAGATTGAAAGCGCAATGCCGATCAGGATCATGACGCCACCCGCACGATTGTCGTCCCGGTCGCGAGACATGCCACCAAACCACATGGAGCGCATAAACATATCCGAGAGTATGGAGATAAAGCCTACCAGCACCACGGCGACGGTAGACACCAGCATATCGCGATTGCCGATATGCGAAAGCTCGTGCGCGAGCACGCCGTCACGCTCCGAGCGCTCCAGTATCTGCATGAGTCCCGTCGTCACGACGACCACCGCGTGCTGAGGATTGCGCCCGGTGGCGAATGCATTGGGGGCGGGATCATCAATGATATAAAACTTGGGCATCGGAAGTCCCGCCGCGATCGTAAGATTTTCCAGGATGCGATAGAGCTCGGGCTGTGTCTTCAAATCCACGGGACGCGCATGATGCAGGGCAAGCACGATCTTATCCGAAAACCAGTAGCTTGCGACATTTATCATGAGACTCAACGCCACGGCAACATACAGAATACCGGGATTGCCATATACCTGACTAAACACCCACCCGATCGCAATGACCACGCCGAAAAATCCCGCCATGAGGAGCCATGTCTTGCGGATATTTGATGACTGATGCGTATAAAGCGTTGCCATAAACCTGACGTAGTATATCATACACAGCACAAAAAACAATTTTGATTTTCTATACTTGTCTATGCTACGATATGCCTCCGTTGCTCATTCATAAACTCCATACAGAAGGTTACATACGCCATGACAAAAAGCGTACTCATGGAGAAACCGTGCCTCGCGGCGAAAGCAACAGCAGAGACGGCAAAAATATCCTCCGATACCGCCTCATTGCTTGAGAATGCGACATATGCCCGCCAGTACGGGCTCCCGATAAAGACAGACCCGAAAGGTTGGTACGGAAAAACCCGCGTGCTCCTGTATACTCCCCCGTTTCGGGATTCATTTGAGGCACTAAGTCACAAGCACCGGCGGCAGACACGGATATATCTGACAAGGTTTGCCGAAGAAGGGGCACTCTATACTTCCGCAAAAATAGAGACGATAAATCCGCCGCGGGGATGGATATCCAAGATACCAAAGGGGGTGAGTAAATATCGCTGCGGACGAATATCCGCCTTTCTTCGTTTTGCTTACAATCTCATCGGGGATGATTCGCTTATCCTCTACAACATCGGCAAGAAAAGCGAACACGTATAAAGGTTCCTCGTCGGGCGTAGCCGACGAGGTATTGTCGGAACTCGCTTCGCCCGTGCATCGTCCCGACTTAAGTCGGTACGGTATTAAACCTTTGATGCGTCGTCGCTCGGATGGAATGAAAGCAAGCTTTCATTCCTCTCTTTGCTCGCCGCAATAGCCAAAGCGCCGCTCCGATTCAAATCGGAGCGGCGCTTTTCACGTCCGGCGAAGTCTCCTCTAAAACTTCACCTGTACGGGATTTTGCGCGGGAGATTCATCCGGCAGATCAAACAATTCTTTTTTGACAAAGCCAAACATCCCCGCGACCATATTGGATGGGAATGATTCAAGTGAGATATTGTAGTCGCGTACCGTGCCATTGAAGAATCGACGCGCCGACTGGATCTTATTTTCCGTATCGGAAAGCTCGCGCTGGAGTTCCAAAAAATTCGTATTTGCTTTGAGATCCGGATAATTTTCCGCGACCGCAAAAAGAGTTTTGAGAGTCCCTGCAAGCATGTTTTCCGCTTTGGCGTGCTCGCCCGTCGTACCGGCGCCCATGGCGGCGGTACGGGCATTGGTCACATTTTCCAAAAGCCCCTTTTCGTGCCCCGCATATCCCTTGACCGCCTCCACGATATTGGGTATCAGATCGTAGCGGCGTTTAAGCTGTACCTCAATATCTGCCCAGGCCTCTTCCGCCTGATTTTTACGGCGCACGAGACCGTTGTAAATCCCGATAAAAGCGATCACCGCAACGGCGACAATACCTCCGATGACATAAAGAATAGTATTCATAGTCCGCTTATTATAGCAACGAAAGAGAGAGTGCGCTAGAGCATGCTAGACCTCTGCCGTATCACGCCACGACAGAATGGCAAGCGTCAAAGCGCCGCCCAAAAGGCCAAGATCGCGGAATGTAATCAGGTCAATGCCTGCCAAAAGCAAGATGCCCATCATCTCCGCAATCATGAGCAGGGATACTACCCGCACAAATCCTCGTGGCAAAAACCACGCAAGCAGTACCAAACCCATGATCAATTCCCCTGCGCCCTGCAAGCGCAGATACGCATCCTGCGAAAGCACAAGCCCCACGATATCCAAAAACCACTGGGGCGCAAATCCATACCAGTTGCTAGGATGCGCGATCAGATCATATCCCGAATAAAGATACATCAGACCAAGCCCCGTGCGAAGAGGCCAGTCGGGAGCAATATTTTTCAAAAATCTCATAAATTTCATACGCCATATCATACCACGTATTGACCTTCTCATCCACGATTTGTTGACAGAAAAATATCTCCGTGTTATAGATGAACCTTAGACGGATCGGAAACCACCAAGAACAGAAGGAGATCTTTTCATGTTTGGATTCATTGAGCTTACGGCCTCTCTTACAGTCCTTGCCTGCCTGTGGCTGAGATGGAAGACGGATGGCATCAGTATCCCCCACGCCATAGTCGCGGTGGCCCCGGATGCAGTACTCGTGCATACGTACGCACCGCAAAAAGACAAAATCCCGTATCGTGGACAGTTGGTGCTTGAACGCGGATGGCTCATGGCACAGTACTTCAAATGCCCGCTTCTACTTGCCTGCGGCCGCACTACACCGGGAGAGAAGAGGACCGAGGGCGCAATGTATCGCGACTATGCCCTTCTAAACTTTGGGAATGCGGTCAACATTATCATCGGCGAAGACCCTGTGGTGCGTGATACCGCAGGGGAAGTCAGAAAAGCGATTACGATAGCACAGATGCTTGAAGTACGCCGCCTGCTCGTAATCGCTTCACGGCCGCATCTCTATAGAGTGTCTGCGCTCTGGCAGAATAATTTTGTTCTCGGCCTCGGACGAAAGGACCTTTACGTCCTATTTTATGGAGAGCAATGTCCCGCAGAGTACTATTTGTGGGAGTCCGCAATGCTCCTGCTGGAAAAGTTTTTGCCTGTAGGAAGCAGACGAAGAGACTTTGTCCTCAATCTTGTCGGTAGGCACGGCTAAACGTAGCCGTCCTCACCCTCATCGCCCCTGTGTTCGCTCCGCCAACCGGCGGATGGCGGAGCAGGGGCTTTTTTATGTCCATTCCACCAATGGGAAAAAATCGTAGCAATACCGCGCAGGCCATCCAGCGCGCCGATTTTTTTGCCTTCCTGAAACGAGCGCGGATTGTAGCGGATCGGCACTTCCACGATCGCGATGCCGGCGCCAAGCAGTCGCGCCGTCACCTCGGCTTCAAATTCAAATCCCGCGCTTGTGATCGGCATTGCTTTCATCACCGCCGCCGGGAAAAGCTTGTAGCCGGTATAAATATCGGTAAGTGAGGAGCCGAAACTGATATTGGCAAGCATGGTGAGCGCGCGCACGCCAAGCACATAGTGCGGATATCCTTTGCGCACGGGGACCATTTCGCGCGAGCCGTAGATCACGGCTCCCCCGCCGTGGCGGTCATATGCCATAAGGAGCCCCGCAATATCCGCAGGATCATATTCCATATCCGCATCCTGGATCAGTACCGCGTCTCCGCTCGCCGCGGCAAGGCCCGTACGGATCGCGGCTCCCTTGCCCTGATTTACATCATGCACGATCACAGTCAGATCATCCGCATATGGCGACTCTTGCAGTACGTGCCGCGAGGCATCGCGCGACCCGTCGTCCACGATGATGATCTCTTTTTGCCAGCCGCAGGTATCGGCGTCGTGCAAAGCACGGATCACATCTGCGAGAGTTTTTTCCTCATTGTATACGGGGACAATAATGGAGATTTTTCTTGCAAAAGGCATGCGTGCTAAAAGTTATACAACCATCCGTATCCCAGCACCCACGCCATACGCGATCCCCGCCGCAAGACCGCCCGCCATAAGCATCTCAAAGCCCAGATACCACCATGATGCCCGCGAGAAGTAGGTACGCAAAGACCCGATCACAAAAAGAGCAATGCCTGTCGCCGCGGAGACGACCATAAAAGACGTCTCTCCGCGAAAGATAAGATACGGCACAAGAGGGATGCTCCCGGCAACGAGAAAAGTGATAAATGTCACTGCGGCACTCCGCACCGCAGATTCGTCTTCCGGCGCATGGAGCTGTAGCTCCTCGTGCATCATAAAATCAATCCAAAACTGCTCGCGCGAAGTAATCAGCCGCAGGAGATCATCCAGGTCTTGTCCCGCGTACCCCTTGGCCTCAAGAATCATCCTGACTTCCGCGCGCTCCTCATCGGGAGAGTGCCTTACTTCGTCCCACTCCTCGGCTTCCTCTTTTTTATAAAAATCCTGTTCGGATCTGGTGCCAAGATAATTGCCGGTCGCCATGGAGAATCCGTCCGCGAGGAGATTTGCAATACCGATGATCAAAATCGTCGTCGGATTGAGCGCGCCGCCGACTGTCGCGGCAACCACGGCAAACGTCGTAATCACGCCGTCGTTCGCCCCGTATACCGCGTCTTTCAGATACCGGCCGATGCGGATATGATGCTCATGGGGACTCGGCGTTTTGCTATATGCCATAGATTTCACTTCACGTTCCACCCGGGCTCAAGCAGAGAAATGCCTTGGGATGACGCCGCGATGGCATCAGTCAGATACCCGACGGTATTTTCCGGTAGCCGATCCAGCGGAAACCACCCTACTTCGTCGCATTTGTCCGGCTCGCAATTGCGAGGCTCGCCTTCCCATGATGCCGTATCAAAGAAAAAGTCGGCGCGCTCGCCGGTGGCATCCACCGCCGCGCGATACATCACATGTACCAGCCGCAGATCCGCCGGCCGCACCAAAACCCCGACTTCTTCCATAGCCTCTCGCGCCATCGCGGCGCGTAGCGACTCGCCCGCTTCCACGTGCCCCGACGGCACCATGTATTCGCCGTCTTTATATCCGGTATTATATCTACGGGTCAAAAAGATCTTCCCGTCTTTTTTAAGAAAGAGGTACACCGCAGGGACAGCCTTGAATCGTTCTTTCATATATTATGACCTACTGATTCGCGGCATCCGCGCCTGTGGATACTCCCTGCGGCAGAAGCGACGGCTGGATTTTCTTATCAAAACGATACTGGAAAAACTCGTTGCCTCCATGTCTGAAACTCCCGCTCACATACGCCTTGAGCTCGCCAAGCTTAATGCCCGCCGCAAATACGAATCCGAGAATTGCAAGCGCCACTATGATCCGCGCAAGCGATATGTGCATCCCCCGCTCGCATCCCATATACCCCATCCCCATAAAGCCCTTACAGCCGCATCCGCCGCCGGAGCAATTCCCGCGGGAGCCGCCGCATTTTCCCTCACAGCCGCCGCATTTCCCTTCGCATGAACGGCACTCATCGCCGCACATTGTGTTTTTGTCTTCCATAAAAAATTAGATAATGATACTAATAATAGTACCCATACTACTCCTGCCGCGGTGCACGCGCAATCACACCGCCTGCCCGCGGGCCGTCTTCCTGCCGAATCTCACAAATCCAAACCACGCGGCCGCGAGTGCCGCAAAACCGCCCGTCGCAAGCCCCCACCGAGGCCCGATGTATTCGCCAATCCAGCCGATGATAGGGCCGCCTATCGGAGTTGATCCGAGAAATGCCACCGCCCAAAATGCCATCACGCGGCCGCGCATTTCAGGCGCGCTCTCCATCTGAAGCAATACGTTGCCCGTAGAAAGAAAATTGATGGAGAATATTCCCACAAGCACCATCCCCGCGATTGCCATAGGAAACGTAGGAGCGAGCGCCACCAAAAGCATCGCGGAGCCCAAAAGCACGGACGCATTGACCAGCATGCGGGACGACCGCTTGCGCTTCTGCGCCACAAAAAGCCCTCCAAAAACAGATCCGATGCCCATGGCGGAATTCAGAGCCGCGTAGCTTCCTGCATCGCCCCCAAACGTAAATTTTGCAAAAAGCGGCAGGATCACGATAAATTCATAGGTCAGCGTGCCGATAATGCCGAGCATGATGAGCGTGTCGCGTAGCATCGGCGAGCGCATGATGTACCGGATACCCTCTTTGAGCTGACCTTTCTTGCGCTCCACCGGCGGTACCATGAGCAATTCATCCTGTCGCATCATAAACAGCACGGCGAGCACCGCGATATATGAGACGGCATTGATACCAAAACACCACGCAAGACCGACTGTTGCGATCAACACTCCGCCGACTGCAGGCCCTACGGCGCGCGCAAGATTGACCTGCATGGAATTGAGCGATACCGCGTTGGCAAAATGCTCCTTTGTCACCATCTCTGTTACAAACGTCTGCCGCGTCGGATTATCCACCGCATTGACCAGACCGAGCAGAAGCGCCAACACCCCCACCATCCAAAGCTCTACCGTGTCGGTCGCAACCAGTATGCCGAGTATGAGAGCCAATATCCCCGATGCCGTCTGCGTCACGTACAAAATCTTCCGCTTCGGATAGCGGTCCGCAATCACGCCACCCCACGGCCCGAAAAACAGAATAGGCAAAAACTGCAAGGCGGTGATAAGCCCGAGCGCCGTGCCGGATCCGGTGAGCTTCAGCACAAGCCATGACTGTGCGATTGTCTGCATCCACGTGCCACAGAGTGACAAAGCCTGCCCGAAAAAATAAAGACGGTAATTCCACACCCGCAGGGATGAAAATGTCCGGCTTCCGAATTGTATCAATCGCTCCACCATAAAATCTGAATCTCCTACAAAAATAAGCGTCGGGAGCAGTGCGCGCCCAACCGGTCTGTTATATCACGAATTTTATCTTTTTGCAAATATTTCTAACGAAAACGCACAGGGACTGAGATTGACGCATCATACTCCGGCAAGCCGGAGGGGTTATCTTTTTGAAACACCAAAGTCCCCATATCTGTTACCGGCGGATCAAAAACAAGCGCTCCTTCAAACGGGACGAATTCGGTCGTCATCCATTCGCCTTGGGCCATCACGGGCACTACGACAAGCTGTCTGCCGTCCGCATCATACAGCCTTACAGGAAACGAGGCCTCAAAATACCATGTCCCGCGCGCCTCACCCTGAACCGCCACGGGGCTTTGGCCGACCGCACGCCGCGTCCCGACATCTACCC
>CAZYED010000039.1:0-1004 GCA_964646295.1 uncultured Candidatus Saccharibacteria bacterium
ATAAACCCCCTCTCGTATGCCACCAAGAAGCATACAGAGAGGTGTGCGAGAGGAAATAATTGAAGCCGAAAAATCCTTGATACCAGGTTGGTTAGTGCAGGAAATACCCAAAGACAGAATTGAAAAACTTGAGCCATGACATACAAAACACTTGCAAAAATCTGCGCCGCAATATCTATTCTTTCAATAGCGTATATGTACGTAATTACCTATGAGGGTATCTACTTTGGCTGGATAGTGTTTTTTGTTTTTTTGGTATTTGCCATTTTGTTCAACGCATTAGACGAA
This sequence comes from uncultured Candidatus Saccharibacteria bacterium, assembly GCA_964646295.1. Taxonomy (GTDB): domain Bacteria; phylum Patescibacteriota; class Minisyncoccia; order Sungbacterales; family HO2-52-23; genus 2-02-FULL-52-23. The sequence continues at coordinate 289 of CAZYED010000039.1, forward strand.
CAAGAAAAAGAGATTGCGATACTGCGCTCACCAAAAGAAGGCGAGCAAGCAAAAGATGGGATACAAGAAATAAACCCGCGAAACGACGACCCCTTCTCGTCCGTACCAGATGACCCCACTAATCCCCGTCGTCAATTACTTACAGAGATGCAAAAAGAAATGACAAAAGAAAGAAGAGAAAAAGAAGCAAACTCATCTCAAAATCAGGATATAAGGGACTCATCGGAGGTGAGCAAGTCCGAGATAATTTTCATCCCAACGTGGCATACGTGGATAGAGAAGCAATGGGGAACGCCACACACCGCGGAGCAGTTATCGGTGGCATCCCCCAAGCGAGCGCCTTCGACTATGAAGCGACTAATCGCCCTTATCTCAACAGAGGGAAAAACCGCTCAACAGATAACGAAAGAGGGTTGGGTAGCGTTCCAGAGGTACGCGCAGGTCAAGGCACAAGTGAAATCTCAACAGAAAGTGTCCTCATCAAACGAACGGCCGCAGGAGAAACAGACGAAACCAGGGGAGAAAGGCAAGATGCAGGTAATCTTTCGCAGAGAGAGTTCCAGTAATCCCAAAAACAATGACAAAAATTGAAGAACAAGAACAAAAAATTAAATACTTCGCCTATTGCCGCAAGTCCACCGAGGATGACGACAGGCAGATTTTGAGTTTGGATTCGCAAGAAGACGAACTCAAGGAACTTGCGAAGTATCACGATT
>CAZYED010000039.1:1014-3816 GCA_964646295.1 uncultured Candidatus Saccharibacteria bacterium
ATTTGAAAGTCGCAAAAACATTTCGGGAATCGAAATCCGCTAAAGAGCCAGACAAACGTCCAGTATTCGCAGAAATGATTGCTCATATAAAATCTGGTGAAGCGAATGGCATACTTTGTTGGAAAGTTGACCGCCTATCAAGAAATCCGATAGACAGCGCTACGATTCAATGGCTTTTGCAGAAAGAAATTATCCGTTCCATCCATACTGTTGGACGAGAATACTTATCCGAGGACAACTCGGTAATTTTCAGCGTCGAGAGTAGTATGGCGAATGAGTATATTCGCCAGTTGAGTAAAAACGTGAGGCGAGGATTGAAAGCAAAGCTCGGTATGGGCTGGTACCCAAGCCGTGCGCCTCTCGGCTATAAGAACAGCGAGCGCGATGAAGACAAGGGTAGGAATTGGATTCTGAAAGACCCAGAGCGTTATGATGCCGTGCGCCGTATGTGGGACTTGATGCTTACTGGTAATTACACACCTCCTCAAATCGCTAAAATCGCAAATGAGAATTGGCATTTCAAAACACGCCCGACGAAACGACACGTTGGACTCAAGCGTCTTTCGCGCAGCAACATCTACAAAATTTTTACCAATCAGTTTTATTACGGCTGGTTTGAATATGGAAAGGGTGAAAACAGAAAACTTTATCTTGGCAGACACGAGCCGATGATTACTGAGAAAGAATATGACATTGTGCAAAAACTTCTCGGACGGCACGGCAGGCAACGCCCGCAAAAGCACCGCTTTGCGTTCACGGGACTGATGAGGTGCGGCAACTGCGATGCGATGATTACCGCCGAAGAAAAAGTGAAGCATCAGAAAAACGGTAATGTGCATCACTATATCTATTATCACTGCACAAAGCAGAAAGATGAGAACTGTCAAGAGAAAGCGGTTGAGCTAAAAGAATTGAGCACACAGATTGATGCTGAAATCAATAACCTTACCATATCCGATAAATTCAAGGAGTGGGCTATCAGACACCTGCACGAGATTCGCCAGACACAAGCGCAAACGCACGAAGCCGCTTTGAAAAACAGCGAACGTGAGCATCTTCGTATTACACAGCAGTTGGATAATCTGCTGCTCAAGTATTCTTCGCCGGAGAATATGGAAGGGCAACTCATAGCCGACCAACAGTATCAAGACCTCCGCACGCGCCTCTTGAAGCAGAAAGCGGCGCTGGAGGGCAGTATTAGCACGCAGAATAGGGAAATCGAGGAGTGGCTCGAATTGAGCGAGCGTACGTTCAATTTCGCGCGATACGCCCGTGTGTGGTTCGCTCGCGGCGATATGGAGACCAAACGAGCCATCTTTGCCTGTTTAGGTTCGCACCTCATCATTAAAGACCAGAAAGTCGCTATAACACTGCGTCCCGTGTTCAAAACAATCTTTGAAATGTTGCCGAAAATTGAGAGTGAGATTTCCCAGATTAGAACCTATCCCCAACTCGCATTTAGCGCATCAAATAAGGACAAAGCCGCTCTCGAAGAGCGACTTGTGTCCAATCTGCGGGGGTGCCAGGATTCGAACCTGGATAGCTGGTTTTGGAGACCAGAGTCTTGCCGTTGGACGACACCCCCGAAATAGGGTATAGGGAAGAGGGTATAGGGACTAGCCTAACAAAAACTGAAGTCTCATCCCTCTATCCTAAACCCTAATCCCTAGCTAGGTTTACTTCTTTGCTTCTTTGTGCGGAGTATGCTTGCCGCACCATTCACAATGCTTCTTCAAGGAGATTTTACGCTCCACCTTCCGGACATTCTTGCGTGTCCAGTAGTTATAGCGCTTGCATACGGTACACTGCAGGCGGATAAGATTTGGCTGTGGCATAGATATTGATAATTTAACGGTTTGCGATCAAAAATACTGTACCTTACTTTTCTACAAGCTACAAGCTAATTCCTACAAGCTTCTGATAAAGCCGATGGTCGGAATCGAACCGACGACCTACTCCTTCACTTACACCTCTACTTCCCCCGATTTATCGGGATTATAAGAGGGTTAGACTGTATCTTACGCATACCCACACGAGAGGCTTAGCGTCCCTTGTCAGTCGTTCGGGCTATCCGCCAGGCGGCGGACGCCACGGTCTCATCCGATTTAAAGGATTTTAACCGTTATTCGGGTTTCGCCGCAAGGTTTCCCTTACGGCAGGCAGAAGACATAGTGTCCCACCATGGAGTTGCTCTACCCCTGAGCTACATCGGCACCCTATCACTATTTCACATTTTCAACCAGATGGCAAAGACCTATCATCGGATATAATATGAGCGATACTTTCAACATTAAATACGATTGTAGGAATTGTTGAAAATGATTCTGTCCTCAGGACGGTGGTAGGAGAGGTGGGTAAAATGCCGAGGGTGGGGCTCGAACCCACAAGTCCTTGCGGACACAGACTTCTAAGGCCTGCGCGTATGCCAATTCCGCCACCTCGGCTCTTTCAACATTATATACGATCGTGGGAATTGTTGAAAATGGTTTGCTTGGTGCTTTAGAGAGGCGGTAAACGCAAATCCCCTCCGACTCGAGCCAGAGGGGGTTTGCAAGCACCTATCCTACATAGGATCAGGTCGGCGGGAGCAGATCAGGAGCAGAAGGCTCGGAGAAATCGATCTCGTCGCATGTGCCAAAGAAATCGCAGAGAAGCGATACGATACCCCAAGCGGATGCCATGATGAACATGCCGATAATGCCGTAGATCATTATGGTCTTCGCTTTTGACGTCTTGTCGCCCGACTGCGCGCCTCCGAGAATGTATTGCACGACTCCCCAGGCAAATATAAGGGCCGCAAAA
>CAZYED010000039.1:3849-8094 GCA_964646295.1 uncultured Candidatus Saccharibacteria bacterium
CATCATGATGATCAGAGGATTGAGCACGTCCTCCGTGATCTTTGTGATCAACTCGCCCACGGTCATGGAGGCGGCCGCATATGCGATCATCGGGGATGTAAGAGCCGCAAAAAATGATGCCGGAGCAAAGACGCGTACGAAAGAGTAATTTTTCATGGTATCAAAATTGGGGCACGTCAATAATCTGCACGCCGTGAATTCCGAAGTATTCCTGCGCAAATACGATGATCCCGATGATGCTCGCAAGCACAAACATCCCGATGATGCCCCACCAGATGATCCCCTTGGCTTCTTTGAGCTTTTCGGGGCTTCCGGAGGCGGCGATCAGTTTTACGATACCCCAGCCGAATACGACCAACGTCAAAATCCAGACAAGCTCGGTGATAAGCCGTACCATATCAATCGTATTCTCCAAGATTGTCTTGATTTTGGAGTCCGCGGCCCATGCAATAGACATACTCGCCGCCCAAGAAATGGGGGCGAGTATGGAAATTGCGTTGAGTTTTCGCAGATTTCTCGCAGACACGGCGTTAGCGTACAGTGCCTTCAATCTTCGGGATTTTGATGGTTCCGCCTCCGGTAGTACCCACTCCGAAGTATGTCGCGGCGTACTGGATGATGCCAAAGACAAACGCGAGAACCGCAATGCCAATGACGCCCCACCAGAGGAATCCGCGGGCTTCTTTCTCGCCTTCCGGATCGCCGGCAGACATGATGTATTTGACGACACCCCAACCGAAGACCAGTACCGCAAGTACGAATACGATGGTCACGATGACGTTGACAATCGTAAGAGTGCCTTCAACGACACTCTGAACTTTGGTCGTATCCTGGGCAAATGCGACTGCGGGCGCCGCAACGGCCATTGCAATCGCCGCATAGCGCGTCAATAATGAAAGTTTAGACATGGATAATAAAGATTAAAAGATAATAATTGATGGGCAAGATGGATCTGATATTTGATTTCTGAACTCGACCTTTCCTTACAAAAATAAGCCGCAAAAATGACTAACTGCACGATACCACAGCGGTATCTCCACCGAAGAGCTCCACGGCCGCATTGGCGATCACAAACGATCCCACGACGACCGCCGTCCCGATCACCGCCCACAGGAGTATCTTGCGCGCTTCGGCGACTTTTGCCGAATTGCCCGACACTCCCGCGAATATGAATTTCAACCCCGCAAAGATGATGGTAACAATCGCAATCGGGATTGCGACCTGCATCGCCGCCAAGCTAATCGTCTGGATCAGACAGGGAAACGATTGCGCGGCAATGGGGTTGGGAATCACGGTAGAAGGACTTTCAACTGCCAATACAAAGTTCGCTCCTGCAAATATAGCAAAGCCGAAGCTCATTGACAATGCGGTTTTCCACAAGGCTGGGGAAGTATGGCGTATCTTAAACATTATCCCAAAGTTAGAACGGATTGCATCCGCCGGCAATCTGTGCAAGATTCCCCTCTATTCCGGGTACCATCTTATCCCGCGTCTCCGGTATGCACTGCCATACCGCGGCCTGCTTGCAACTGCTTCCGGCCTTGGGCGCTTTCAGACGGTCAGGCCCTGCGTTGTACCCGGCTGCCGCACGCGAACAATTGCCTCCGGCAGGTCCTTTCAGGATATTCCCGAAATACTTCATACTCAAATCAATATTGAGTTTCGGATTGTTTCTCAATTCCGCCTGAATCTGCGAAGGGGACATGGAGCCGAATCGCGCTTTATCAAGGAACTTTGCCGTATCCGGCATGATCTGTCCAAGTCCCGCGGCGCCCACGCCACTCATAGCATTCCTATTACCGCCGGATTCCACAATGAAGAGTGCCTGCGCGCAATTCAGAGGCACGCCATGCGTACCTGCCGCGGAAGTAATGTCCCCCGCATATGTCCTTAACACGCCCGTTGTACACTTGCCGTTCACCGGCGTGCCGCCATAGCTCGTCGCCTGATCATTGATCCAGTAACTTTGAAGTGAAGAGCTTACTGAAGCCGCGCACGGATCAAACCCTGCAACAGCGGGAGCTCCATCGGTCTTGCACCGAAATTCCTCCGGTATCTGCAGAAGCGCTCTTGGGTCGCGCTTTGGCGCGCGCTTGCATTCAATTTTATTCCACGGGCCCATTTCACTTGAAAAGATCACGGCAGGATTAGGATCCGCCAGATTATTTATGCCTCCGGCCACGACTTTGAGAATCGTATCCACCGCGATCCACGCAAAAAACACGATGGTAAGCCCGATCAGGGCATTGGTCAGCACTTTCACGCCCCGCGTGTGCATCGCGGCAGACCCTCCCCCAAGCGAGGGGATCAGCATGAGAAATCCTCCGTAGAGCATCATGGCCGCGGCAATCACGATGGCAAAAGGATTCCAGAGTTTCTTCAGAACCGTCTGTGCCAGCACGAATATGTCGCATGTATCGCAAAATCCCTGTCCGATAAGGCCACACGGCACCAGTCCCTGATCCTGCGCAAACGCGGGGAAGATCACCACAGAGAGCAGTACCGATACGCACAAAAGAAATAAGATACATTTTTTCATGCTTACATGCTAAGGAAACAAAAGCTGGAGCTTGGAGCGGATGCGCCCAAGCGCTTCGGATACCGTGTATGTGCGGCGCGCCATGCCGTCAATCGCCTCATTAAAGACGCGCCGCGCCAACTTCTCGTCGGGTACCGGCCAGTTGCGCGCAATCAGTGCGGAGCGCGCGAGCACGCTTGCCGATCCCGACCCTTCGGGGGTGGTCTCAATGATATCACGCCGCGCGGGCGGACGCGCTGTTTTTGCAAGATATACGCCTGCGCCCTCGCGGGAGCTTGCATACAGCGCAAACTGCCATGCGGCTGGCATATTTTTGGTCGCGCGCGACACTGCGGGGAACATATATGCGCCGTACGTGCGCGTATTGCCCTGCAAAGGCTGGGGGAAAGATGCAGTGGCAAAATTGAGATGCGGGTTTTCGGCGACAACACGCGCGATATCGTCGCTGAATCCAAACGCCATGGCGGCACTCTCCGTCGCAAACGCATGCACGGATTCTGGCATCGCTCCCGTCCATGTATAGTTCGGGTTTCCCGGAGTCGTAAATGACGCATAAAAATCAAACGCGCGCAGGGCGGCATCTCCAAGTTCCACATGACCGTCGCGGCGGACGACCGGATCGCCCTGCTGGAGTATTAGAGCGCTTACAAGCTCCATGGCGTGGCTTACATTGGACGCGCTTCCCATAGCCGCTCCGCTTCGCACGATATCCCCATTGGGAGCCACCGTCGTCAGGCGGCGGGAAATCACGGTAAATTCGTCCCATGTCGCGGGAGCGCGGGTGAATCCCGCGGCATCAAACATGTCTTTGTTATAAAACAAAATAAGCGAATCCATAAAGACAGGTGTGCCGTAGAGCGTGCCATCATCCCCCATCAGCCGTGCGGCACCATCCACAAACATCGTGGAAAACTGCCCGGGAGACAGGGGGGAAGACGCCGGCGGCAAAGCAAGTATCTTGTCGCGCTGTTTTTCCAATTGCTCGCCCGTCAGGAGAAAAATATCAGGACCCTTGCCTTCGGCAAGCCTATTGACCAGCATCTCCTCGTAGGATGCGGGCGCAAAACTCTTGTACTGTACGGACACATGCGGATTTGTCTCGCGCAATTTTGTAATCACGGCCTCCCAAATATCCCCTCCGCCGTCCTCAAATCCCCACATTTCCAGACTCACCTGCTCCGCAGTCGGGGGCTTTTGTCCCAAGCCAAACGTCAACGCAAGCCCGATCAGTATGACGAGCGCTCCTATCCCTCCGATGATGAGATACTGGCGATTCAGATTCATTTCTTGATAAAGAGTAATCCGTAGTGATACGGCCCCGCCGCAAACTCGCGATCGTATTCAAATCCCGCCTGGATCGCATATCCGCGCACCGCCTCTTTTTTGAGACGCATCGCAGGCAAGGGGCCGAGAGGCGAGTCCGAAGCCGTATCCCACTCTATCATCGCAAGCCTGCCGCCCGGACGCAAGACCCGCCACGCCTCGCGCAGAAGCGAGTCTCTGTTTTCGGTCTGAAACAGCACGTTTGCCATCAGGACGAGATCAATAAACTTGTCCTGCAGACGCGACCCGCCGTCATGATCGAGATCGGCGCGTATGTATTCAATATTGAGCAGGTGCTCAAACGCGGCGCGCGAGCGCACTTCGTCCAGCGCCGAGTCCTGGATATCAATCGCGTATACCTTGCCGTCGCGGCCGACAAGCCG
>CAZYED010000040.1:0-8023 GCA_964646295.1 uncultured Candidatus Saccharibacteria bacterium
CCTCGGAGACGCGCGCCAAGATGTCAGCGAGTCACCGCGGCAAGAAGATGCCGGACAGTCTGCATATCGCGTTAGAAATGCGACTTTTGGGAGTGGAAAACATGCTCGTAAATGCGTGATATGGAGATTTTTGTGCGAGAGGTAGACGATGCGTTTTCCTTCGGGGAAACGCATCTTTTGTTTCTGAACATGCTCTAGACAGAGAAATCTGATATAATATCACAAACCCATCTCACAAATGCTAAAATCATTTTTTCTTATTGTCGGTCTTGCGGTTTCAGGATTCCTGCTTCTTGCTTTGGCGCCTCTGCGCGCGCCGCGGCCTGTTGAGCCCGATCGCGTCGTAGCTAGCAGGGGAGAGTCGGAGACGGAAGTGCTATCTTCCCCGGCGCTTTCACATGAGGCTCTTCCGGAGGCCGTGATCCGCCGGAGCGAAGAAATAGTCGCCGCGGCTGAAAAACCGTCGCCGGCGGCGCTCCCGAATCCTGCCGTGCCGGCGCCTGTCGTATCTGCAAGCGTCACAATATCTTCGTCCGTGACCGCGACCACGACTCCGCCTGTCTCTGCGCCGCCGGAGCTTGTCCTCCCGCCTCTGCGCGAAGACGAGTTGTTGCGGGCGGTCGTGAAGATTGAGTGTCCGAGTGAGGATCGAAAGGGCGTCTATATCGGAGCGGGATTTTCCATGCCGCGGGGCGTTGTGGTGACGGCGGCACACCTCCTGACGGATGTGGCAAGTACGACATGCAAAGTTATCTTCCCTCATGATCGCGCGCCGGCGCATTATCTCTTCGGGACTCCCGAAAATCTTACTGCCGTAAAAAAGCGGTACAACGAGCGGGGGATTGATGTCGCGTTTCTTTATCTCCCCGCGCTCGCGAACTATCCTGAAGGCAAGGCCATATTTCCCGACGGATATCCTGTCATATCGTATCCGGTATGCGCGCATGCCCGCGCGATCGGCGATACGGTATTTCATTACGGCTATCCGAGCAATTTCAGCGACAATTCATATCTTGCAAAAAACATCGGCGAGGTGACGGCCTATGCCGATATTTCCGGAGTCCGGGAGGAACTTTCCGAAGATCAGAGATTCCTCTACAAAACGCCGATATTTTCTTACACGGTTGACCAGACTGTTTTGCATCCATACCTCGTCAGCCGCGTGCCGAGTTTTTACGGGGATTCGGGCGGCCTTGCGTTTGACGTGACTCGTCAATGTATTTTGGGAGTCGGACACGGGGGTACGATCGGGGGTGCGGCGGGAGAAAATTTCTCTCTTTTGATGAGGCTTGGCTGGGAGGGTGCACGGGATATTCTTCCATAAAAGATGGCGGGCATTTGCAAAAATGTCTCCCATCTGATATTTTCGTAATTGATGCAGAAAAACTCTTCGCCCCGGATGATGCAAAGAAAAACCGCGCGGCTTGCGGCGGTAGGTATTATTGTGTTGGCGCTTGCCGTAGGCATTTTTGATGCCCCTATGTATGCGGACCGCATGCTTGCGCGCATCGGGATAGGGGAGTCCGGATTTCGTTTTGAACGCCTGTTTGCGGGATTTCCGTATCGTAGCGGGCTGGATATCCAGGGAGGTACTCACCTGGTCTACCAGGCGGATGTAAGCTCGCTTGCCGAAGCGGACCAAGCAGGCTCCATGGAAGCTCTGCGCGATGTGATTGAGCGGCGGGTAAATCTTTTCGGAGTGGCGGAGCCTTTGGTGGAAGTGGAGCGTTCGGGCGGAGACTGGCGGCTCGTGGCGGAGCTTGCCGGAGTGCGGGATGTCGGAGCCGCGATACGGCTGATAGGGGAGACGCCGTATCTGGAATTTCGTGAAGAGCGGCCTTTGGCCGAGCGCGATGCGATCGTGGCCGCGCAAAAGCAAGGAGAGCGGATGTTTGAAGATCCGAATTTCGTCCCGACGGAGCTTACCGGGCGCTTTATCACGCGCGCGGACGTTGATTTTGACAAGACTACGTTTCAGCCGCTGGTAAATCTCAAGCTTACGGGCGAAGGGGCGACTCTCTTTGCGGAGCTGACGAAGAAAAATATCGGCAAGCAGATTGCAATTTTCTTGGACGGCGTGGCGATTTCAGCGCCCGTCGTGCGCGAAGAGATTACGGGCGGCAGTGCGCAGATCAGCGGGAATTTTACCCCGCAATCGGCGCGGGAGCTTGCCGGACGCCTCAATGCGGGAGCTTTGCCGGTGCCGATCAAGCTGATCGCACAGCAGTCCATTGAAGCAAGCCTCGGCCGCGAATCGCTTGCGCGCAGTCTCTATGCCGGAGCCATCGGATTTCTCGCGGTCGTTATTTTCATGCTCTTGTGGTACCGCCTGCCCGGCCTGATCGCCGTGGCGGCACTCGTGGTGTATACGGGCATTGTGCTTGCGATTTTCAAACTGATTCCGGTGACGCTGACGCTTGCGGGCATCGCGGGATTCGTGCTGTCTGTCGGCATGGCCGTGGATGCCAATATCCTGATCTTTGAGCGCATGAAAGAAGAACTTGCCCGCGGTCTTGCGCTGGATGATGCCATCCGCGAGGGCTTCCGGAGGGCATGGACTTCCATCCGCGATTCCAACGCATCCAGTCTTTTGACGGCGGGGATTCTCTACTGGCTCGGGACGAGCATGGTGCAGGGATTCGCGCTGACGCTCGGCGTCGGTATTCTGGTGTCCATGTTTTCCGCCATCAGCGTAACGCGCACCCTGCTTGTCGCGATCAGCACTCCGTCTCTTGCCCGCATGCGCGGATTGTTCTTAAGCGGCTTCACCACAAAGTAACATGCGACATGTGACAAGCGACATGGAAGTAAGAGCGAAACTTTATTCACTATGCCGTGTCTCATGTTGCATGTCTCTTGCCGCTTTCTAATATGAACATCATCGGCCGCAAATATATCTTCCTTACGTTTTCGGGACTGCTAGTGCTCGCAAGTTTTGTGTCGCTTGGCATATGGGGCCTGCATTTTGGCATTGATTTTACCGGAGGGTCCCTGCTTGAGGTCTCGTATCAGGCGAGCCGTCCGTCCGTGGAGCTTGTGCGGGAGCAGTTTACCCGGGCCGGGGTTGACTCGGCGACTATTCAGTTTTCGGGGGAGCAAAACGTGATTGCCCGTTTCCGCGACGTGGATGAAAGCACCCATCAGAAGCTGATACAGGGGCTCGGATCGCTCGGGGCTATGCAGGAAAAGCGTTTTGACACGATCGGGCCTACGATCGGAGCGCAGTTTCAGCGGCGCGCGCTGATGGCGCTCGCATTAGCTCTTGGGGGCATCGTGCTGTATCTGACATGGGCGTTTCGGCAGGTCTCCCGCCCCTTGGCATCATGGAAATATGGCACGGTTGCCGTCGTGGTGGCGCTTTTTCACGATGTCGTAATTCCCGTGGGGGTGTTTTCCGTTCTCGGACATTACTTCGGAGCGGAGGTGGATACACTGTTTATCACCGCCCTCTTGACAATCCTTGGATTTTCTGTGCATGATACTATCGTAGTCTTTGATAGGACGCGGGAAAATCTTCGGATGCAGAAAAGTACCGAATCATTTGCCGCTACGGTGAATAAAAGCGTAAACGAGACAATCACGCGTTCCATTATGACATCTCTTACGGTATTTTTGGTTCTTGCGGCGATTTTATTTCTCGGCGGAGCGACCACACAATACTTTGCGTTGGCGCTGATGCTGGGAGTGGTATTCGGGACATATTCTTCCATCTTTGTAGCGTCTCCCTTGCTTGTGATTTGGGATAACTGGCAGAGGAGGTAGGTCTGGACAAATAAGCTATAACGTGTTATACTCATTCATTATATGGCAATAGACTTTCCGATACTTCCGAATGATGCGGTAAAAATCCTGCTCCAGAGCCTGCCTGCAAAGCGCATGCGGGATGTCGTGGAGCGGCGTTTTGGCCTGAAAGGCGGAAAGAAATCCACTCTTGAAGAAATAGGGACGGCATATAAAATCACGCGCGAGCGAGTACGGCAGATTGAAGCCGATGCCATGCGTCGCCTGCGCGAGCGGGATCACGAGGAAGTCCGGCCTCTGCTGATAGCTTTGGAAAATGTCGTGCGCGAGCACGGGGACGTCATGGCGGACGACCATCTTTTTTCGCACGCGTCGCCCGCGCGGTTTCATCCGCATTTGCAGTTTTTGCTCCATACACATCCGAATTTTGTACGCGTTGCGGAGACCGAAGCGTTTTATCCCCGATGGGCATCTGATTCTGCCGCGGCAGGATCGGCGGAGGGTATCATGGAACGCGTCGCCAAGCGTCTTGAGGAATCGGGGATTCCCGTCGCCGAAGAACAGCTCCATGCCTTTTTGACCGCCGAGACCGGCGCTGACGGCAAAGATTCTTTGTCCGAAAAAGCCCGCCAGTCGTACCTTACCGCAACCAAGCTCATTAAGCGTAATCCATACGGCGAGTACGGCCTTGTATCATGGGCGACGGTATGCCCGCGCGGCATCAAAGACAAGGCATATGCGGCGATCCTGAAAGCTGGCAAGCCCATGCATTTCCGCGAAGTCGCGGCGGCGATTGACCGCGCGGCGTGGTCGGGCAAGAAAAAAGCCCATCCGCAGACTGTGCATAATGAGCTGATCAAAGACCCGCGGTTTATCCTTGTCGGCAGGGGCATGTATGCCCTGAAGGAATGGGGATACGAGCCGGGTACGGTGCGCGATATTTTAATTTCCTTGCTTGCAAGCTCTTCAAAGCCGCTGACCAAAGACGAGCTCGTAAAACTTGCAAGCGAGCGGCGCATGGTAAAAGCGCAGACGATTCTTTTAAATCTCCAGGATCGCTCGCGCTTCAAGCGGGCGGAAGACGGGGGATATACTCTTGTGTAGGCGGATAGGAGAGACAGGAAGTGTGAATTAGGAAGAAGGAATTATGAATGCAATACAAAAGGCGGGCATGGCCCGCCTTTTGTATTGCATTCAGTACGGCGCACCATTTATACTATATATATGGTTTTTGACGTCACTCTTCTCGTTACACTTTTCCGCGCCGTGGTCATAGACCTCTGGTGGTTTTGGCTTTTGGTTATTCTCCTATATGTCGCGTCCTGCATTTGGATGGCGTACATCCAGCAGTACTACAAAAAAATCACCAATCCGTGGATGATGATGGAGATTAAATTTCCGCGCGAGATCACGCGCTCGCCCCGCTCCATGGAGCAGGTATTTGCGACAGTGCATGCGATCAAAAACTCCGCATCCGATGTTGAGGAAAAATGGTGGGACGGCGAAGTGCCGCTGTGGTTTTCATTTGAGGCCGTAAGCTTCGGCGGCGAAATACATTTCTACCTTTTCATCCCGACCGTCAGGCGCAATCACTTTGAGGCGGTGCTCTATGCTAATTACCCCGATATTGAGATCACGCATGTCGCCGACGACTATATCCATCGTCTGCCCAAGACTGCTGAAGATATCTATGCATCTGGATACCGCATGTTCGGTAATGAACTGATTCTGGCAAAAAAAGGTACGACGCGTCCTCACGTATATCCCATACGCACCTACATAGATTTTGAAGCTCCTGCCGAGGAAAAAGAAGTGGATCCAATGGCGTCTCTTCTTGAGACTCTGTCGCGTATCAAGCCGCAGGAGCATCTCTGGTTTCAACTGCTTGTGAGGCCAAAAGTTGATGACGAGATAACCGAGTTTTATAAAGATGGGGAAAAAGAAGTTGAATATATTAAGGGTAAGTCGCGAAGCACCATTGATCCCAAGACCGGACTTACAATTTTTGCGACCCCAAGCCCTTCTGAAGTGGAAGCGATGAAAGCGGTTGAGCGCAAGATTTCTAAACCCGCATTTGAGGTAGTTCTGCGATACATTTATTTCGCTCCCCAGCAGATTTTCAGCTCAAGCTTCGGACGCCGGTCTATACTTGCGGCGATGAATCAGTATGCGTCTGAATCGTTCAACAAATTCGGTCATAACGTTTTTGCGTGGACATTAGCAAAACTCTGGTATCCGCCTTATATTTTTCCGAAACATCGCGCCATAGGACGCCGCGAGCGGCTGTGGGAGAAGTATCGGACGCGCGATATGTATCCGGATACCATCACGGAAGCGGTCTTGAACATAAAGTTTTTTAACTGGGGCTTCAAGCCATGGCGCGTGCATAATCTGGTATTAAATACCGAAGAGCTTGCGACGATCTTCCATCCGCCGACGATCCTCGTGCTTACCGGGCCTCTGATCAAGCGCGTGGAAGCACGCAAGGTCGGCCCGCCTGCGGGTCTCCCGATCTACGGCGGCGAAGAGGAAGAACTGCCCGGACTTGATGATGATGGAGAATAGGGGAACCCGCACTATACAAATACAAGACACGAGGCTACGCCTCGTGTCTTGTCATTTTCGTGGCTACTCGTCAGAAAAATTTGACCAGGTCGTCAATGGTGATGGGGGAGAATGCGGTGTGGCTGAAGATGCCAAATGCGATGCCAAGGACAATGGAAAGGATATACTCGTTGGCCGTGTGGATCAGGAGATAGTGAAAAAGCGTCCACAATGCCGCAAACGTGATGGTAAGCACGATCCATCCGACAAACTTTGCCGGAAGCGCCCGTTTGCCATAGAAAAGGGCAAATGTCCCGAGCATGAAAAAGATTGCAAGATACGGGTTGAATCCCTGGTAGATCGCCTTGTCGGGGAAACCGTATGTGACGAATTGCCCCAGCTGATAGATGACAAAGGTAAGGAAGAGGACGACTCCTCCGACAAAACCCGATCGCGCTGCGATTTTGAATTCTTTCTGCTCAATATGCTTTGCGACGCCGTAGCTTTTGACGATCGCGGTGATCAGGATAACGGGTACGATCGTCCAGATCACGATATCAAAGATGGCTCTTAAAATGCCTTCCATGCGCGCATGATAACACGCGGCTATGCGCGCGGCAAACCGCGTATGCACAGCGTTATGCTTATGGTATTATATGGGTACTATGGCGCGCGAGGGCAAGATACATATTTCCAAATACGGGCCGCCTCCGCCGGAGCTTCCGGTGTATCAGCATGTGGATCCGCGCGATGTCTCTTTTATCGGCCGTACCAATTACGAGGCGCCTCTGGAGTCAAAGAAGTACATTTTCGGCATCAAGCGGGGAGATCGCAGGCGGCATCTCTATATGGTGGGCAAGTCCGGAAGCGGCAAGTCAAAGCTGTTGGAGCTTTTGGTGCGGCAGGATATCGCGTACGGCCACGGCATGTGTTTTATAGATCCGCACGGCGACGTGATTGACGCGATCCTGGATTTCATACCGGAAGAACGGATCAAGGATGTGGTATTGATTGATCCGTCGGATGCCGAATGGCCGATTTCTTTTAATCCGCTTCAGAAAGTGCCTCCCGAGATGAAACACCAGATGGCGCAGGGGTTGATTGAGGTGATGGAAAAGCAATTCGGCGCCAACTGGACGCCGCGCCTTGAGCACGTATTCCGGTTTACGACGCTCGCACTTCTTGATTATCCCGAAGCCACCATGCGCGGGATGATCTCCATGCTCTCGGATCGCCCGTACCGCCAAAAAGTGATTGAATACATCACGGACGATATGGTGAAGCGCTTTTTTGCGGTGGAGTTTGCCGACTGGAGCGAGAAATTTGATACCGACGCGATCATCCCGCTCGTAAACAAGCTCGGGCAGTTTTTGTCTATGCCCGCGCTCCGTAACATCTTCGCCCAGAAAGAAAACAAGATTGATTTTGAGGAAATCATGAATCAGAAGAAAATCCTGCTCATCAATCTGTCCAAGGGCAAGATAGGCGAGGAAAATTCCAGCTTCTTCGGCTCCATGTTTATTACGAAAATCAAGCAGGCCGGCATGGCCCGTGCCCAGATCAGCGAGGACAAACGCACGGATTTTTATCTCTATGTAGACGAGTTCCAAAACGTTGTCACCGCGTCTTTTATGAATCTTTTCTCGGAGGCCCGGAAGTACGGATTGAATTTGACCGTGGCGCATCAGTATACGGCGCAATTGATCCCGGCGGTCTTGGATACCGTGCTTGGCAACGT
>CAZYED010000041.1:0-3341 GCA_964646295.1 uncultured Candidatus Saccharibacteria bacterium
ATGTACGCCCCGCATTCAATATGGTATAAATTAATCATTGCGGGGTCGTCTAACGGTAGGACACGGCTCTTTGGAAGCCGGTATGAAGGTCCGACTCCTTCCCCCGCAGATTGCTAATTATAGTAAGTAAACATGAATACGGAACAAGAAAAAGAGAAGCTCTATTATGAATTAATGTTAGAGGGTACTAGGGGCAAGTTTTCTGCCCTGCTTTAGGGAATGATCAAAAGTTGACATAAGGTTGCCTGATGTCGTTATGGACTTATTAAAAATCATTGATCCGGAGGGGGTTCGTGAGGAGGATATTTCCGGGTGGGAGGATAGAAAAGCCGCGCGGGCGGTGGTTTTTGATACGGAGAAGTGAAAATCATCCGGTTTTGAGATCGTATGGGTGGAGCTGAAAGAGGCACCGCGCCTGCTCAATCTGAAGCAGACCTCGGACTACGAGGGCAAGTTTATTGAAGAAAGGGATTTTTGTTTTTTGAAAAAGTGGATTTCTCAAAAATCAAATATGGCGTATAATATTTGGGAGGGAAGGGTCGGAGAATTTTGAGTAAATATACGTAATAAACTCTATGAAAACTATTAAAGCAACGGCTTTGGATGCGCCGTTTGTCGTCGCGGTCATACTTTTGAGCACGCTCGCGGTGTCCGCGAGTCCGGGAAGCTGTGCGACTATCAAGGGCGGTACTCTTACCGACTCGTCCGGCAATCCGATTGTGATGGGTTTTGACCAATTCGGATACAATTACCAGGCGCATGATTTCAACGGCACCTATGACAGTGTTGACCGCAATCTTGACGGCACATACTGGGGCTCTACCGGAGATTATGTGGACGATCGGCTACGGATGAAGTGGTCGGATAGCTGGCTTGCCGATAAGGATTGCAACGGCGACGGCAAACTTGATCGGGGTCTGGTCAATGGCGTGGTCGGAGGTACGAGCAAGGGGTGGCTCACGAACCAAGTAGAAGGGGAGTACATTGATCTTGGCGGAGACGAGCAACACTATACATATTTTACCAAGATCGGCTGGACAGGGCCGGGGAGTCCTCTCTGGGGCGAATACGCGATTTTGCAGGAGATCTATAATGATCCTGCGGGCGGATTTCACGGGCCGACTTTCAGGGCGGCTACTCCCGGATTTGGCCAAAACGATCACTGGACGGAGTAGGAGCGTATGTCCGTGTTTGGCTGGTAAAAGTTGTCCGTACGGACGGCTTTTTATTTTACCATTGACAAAATGCTATTTTTCGTGTTCTGATTACTTCAGCCCTATAATATTTCCATAGTAAATCTCTATCGAGATAGCGGGAGGCGGTCGTGGAATCTGGAGCGAGAACATGGTCCGTGTGGCACTATCTGTATCACTCAACGGCGGGCCACACTCCGTGTACGCGCGGAGATGGCAAATGGATAAACGTGACTTTGGCAAACTCTATCAAGAGCCAAGAAGAGTCGTACATGCTCTCGGTGGATGATAGGGATCCGCGGGTTCTTGTGGCGTTTGACGGATATCTCCTTGCAGGATCCCCAAGACGAAAGGGTATCTGTATCTCGCGCGCCTTTGTCGGGACAATCCAAGTTCCAAAAGGCCAATTCTATGCGATAAAAAATGAGGAACTGGGAATCCCTCCATATATCGCGCGGTCTTCTGCGGAAGAAAAAATCGTACGGCGTCTCCATGCGGGTATGGGGTGGCTGACGGATCATACCGTCAATCTCTGGAGGCGCGTGACGTATGATCGTGCAGAACCTCCGGCGCGAGCAAAGAGGAGAGATACCGTGCTTTTTCCGATCTACAGATATTTTCTCTTGCTCCGTGAGGGTACGTTTGTATTCGGCAGTTATGACGATACGAACCTGGCTCCGCGGTATCTCGTGGCGGAAGTAAATACCGCACGACGCGGCGAAAACGTAGAATGGCGCGTGGGCGGATGACCCCATTTTTCATCAACAGAGGAGAGGGAGGAAACTGATGAAGGATACCGGTGTATGTCCCCATTGCAGGAGAGAGTTTGAGGTGGAGCGGTATGGATGGGGAATTCCTTGTCCCCATTGCAGAAGGCGCGTCAATGTTTTTCCCGATCCGCAGGTATTCATTCATACGAAGCTTGGGGTTTGCGGGATCGGCCTTGTGAAGCCCGAAATACTTCCCAAGGCCGTGGAAATTGTTCCGAAGTCACGATTTTTCAAGGGAGTGCTTAAACTGCTCCCATGGCGATGAGGAGAAGGGCGTTGATAGTACAGCCGGCGGTGTCATATCCGTCGGCTTTGTTATTGTTTGTTTTAGCGATACACTAAAAGCATCAATTTGAGTGTTGCGTCGTGGATATTTTGGCTTAATTTTGGGGCATGAATCAAAGAATCAAAATATTATTTCTGGTTGTCATGCTGGGTCTTGGCTCGGCCTACTATTTTCGTGCCGATATTGATGAATGGCGACGATCGGCCGACAGCAAGATAGAGCAGGGGATTGACCTGCTGAAGATAGTGGAGCCGCAGATCAATGTGGCACCTCCTCTGCGCGGCCCTGTCCGCGAGATACCGTCTACCTTGACGGTCGCGGGCACTGTCAGAGAGACCAATATGGCAAGACAAGAAAATGGTTTCCTGGCGCTTTCCGTAAATGCAAAGCTGACCCGTGCGGCTGAAGCAAAAGTGGACGATATGTTTAATCGCCAATACTTTGAACACGAATCGCCGACAGGAGTTGGGCCGGGGGACTTGGCGGACGGCGTTGGCTACGAATATCTCATGATCGGCGAAAACTTGGCGCTGGGGAACTATGAGGATGATCAAGCGTTGATTGACGCATGGATGAATTCGCCGGGGCATCGAGCGAATATACTGCGCCCCCAATATACGGAAATCGGTGTGGCGGTAAAACGCGGCTTGTACGAGGGGCGGACGGTGTGGCTCGCGGTACAGGAGTTCGGCCGGCCCCAATCCGACTGCCCGAGTCCGAGTGCATCGCTTGGCGCCGAGATAGAGAGAGATAAAAATCAGCTGGATGAGCTTTCGGGGCGGCTGTCCGCCGCGGAGGAGGACATACAAAATTCAAGACCGAAGCGCGGCCCCGCGTATAGGCAGAAGGTAGACGCATACAACGAACTGGTGCGGCTTTATAATGCGCTCGCCGATGAGACCGAGACTCTCATTACCCGCTACAATGAGCAAATCAGCGCATATAATATCTGCCTTCAGTAAAGCTTGTTCCCTGTGGATTTCAGTAGTATTGCGATCAGGGTATCGCCAACATCCGGCGGCATCAAGAGGAAAATCTCATCCCGATTAAAATCGGGGTGGGATTTTAATTCATGCAAACTCGTATAATACT
>CAZYED010000041.1:3351-7979 GCA_964646295.1 uncultured Candidatus Saccharibacteria bacterium
TTTGAGTTTTACTAGCCCTCGGTGGACTTGGACGGCCATAGCATTTTTTGACTGCCCGGTGATCAGGGACATTTCTTTAAGCGACATGTCCTGGACGTATCGCATACGTATGATTTTTTGATACTTTGGGGGAAGTTGTTGAAGCAAGAGGATTAAACCTTTATCATCTATGGTTTTCAAGAGATCTTTGGCATGCGAGGGGCATGGCTGTTCAAAACCTTTGTCAAGCAGGGTATCAAGAGAGACTGTTTTACGCTTGCGGTACTCATCCACGATCAGATTGTTGAGGATGTGATAGAGAAAAGCTTTCATGGCTTTAATTCTCCCCCCTTTGACCAGATAAGTCCATGTCTTCATGAATGTGACCTGCACTAAGTCGTCACTTATCACACAGTCGTTTGTTTTGAGCAGTGCGTACAGAAAAAGACTCCTTTCGTAGTCGCGGTGCGCTACGGTTAATACGTTGTGCAGTTGTGTCTCTTGTCTTGGTGTCACCATGCTATACTTATATTGTTGCGTAGTATGGCCGCACATGACGATCTGCTATTACAAAGGTGTTACATAGATTTTACTAAGCATCAGGATATAAAGGATACTTTGCACACTTCTTGAAAATATTGATTGCACCGTGATTACAGGGCACATTGGTATAATCCCATGATACCACACTTGTATATCTGCAACACAGGCTTGGAAACGGTCAGTGGGATACCCCTGCTCTACGAGGACTTCTACAGGAAATTGTTAAAGATAGCGCCGCCTTAGGCATAGCCCCCCATCATATTGGGAAATTAGAAAAGGAAATCATCACGTTGCAGAAGAAAGCACGTCATTCATAAGGCCGTAAGCGATAATAGTTGTAATATTTTTGATTCCCGAACGACTTCTCTTTATACGAGGCTGTTTTTGTGATGTACTCATTTTTAATCAATAAAGCTACATAATATAAATATATGCAAAAGCATTTCATGGCAGTGGTATCGGCGGCTTCTTTGGTACTTGGTCTTGTCGGACCGGCCAGCGCTATCGCTGCCACCACAGTAAATCTTGGTTCGGCGGGCAATTTTGCCGTTTTGGCAGGATCTACGGTGACCAACACCGGCTCCAGCGTGATTAGTGGCGATCTTGGGTTGAGTCCGGGTACTTCCGTGACTGGTTTTCCGCCGGGCACACTCAATGGGATACAGCATGTGGCCAATACGACTGCAGTGCAGGCCGAGACAGACCTGACTGCGGCCTATAATGCCGCCGGACAGACGCCTGTCTCAACAGTGCCTACGGAACTTGGCGGGACGACAAAAACCGCCGGTGTGTACGATTCTGCCGCAGGTACGTTTGGTGTCACAGGCACGTTGACACTGGACGCCCAGGGTGATGCCAATGCGGTTTTTATATTCAAGACCGCATCCACGCTTATTACGGGAGGATCAAGTAGCATAGTCCTTACAAACGGAGCGCAGGCTTGCAATGTATTTTGGCAGGTCGGCAGTTCCGCAACGTTGGGGACAAACTCAACATTTAAAGGAAATATTTTGGCTCTGACATCCGCCACGCTTACGACAGGCGCAAATGTAGAGGGTAGAGTACTGGCTCGGAATGGCGCAGTGACTTTGGATAGCAATACCGTCACCAAGCCCACGTGTGCCGTGCCTCCGGCACCGGCTCCCATACCGCCAACCCCTGCCGCTTCTACGCCAACCCCTTCCGCCCCTTCTCCGACTCTTGTGCCGCCATTGATTAGCGTGAAGAAAGTTCCGACCCCGCTTGCTCTGCCCGCAGGATCCGGTTCGGTTACTTACGATTATACGGTTTTAAATGTCGGAACAGTCGCGATGAGCAATGTTACGCTCGCCGATAATAAATGTTCGTCCGTGAGCATGGTTTCCGGCGATAGTAATAGCGATTCCAAGCTTGATGTCAGCGAGACGTGGATGTATCGCTGTACTATGACACTTGCGCAGACGACTACCAACACTGTCACCGCGACAGGGCAGGCCAATGGCTTTACTGCTATTGATACGGCAAATGCAACAGTGGTGGTCGGGGTGCCTCTGCCACCGCCGTTGATTCATTTAGTCAAAACGCCAAGTCAGTATATCCTCTCATCCAGCGGGCCGATCACGTATACGTACAAGGTGACAAATCCCGGTACGGTCGCTTTAAACAATGTGAGCGTTGTGGATAACAAATGCAGTCCGGTTTCCGGCCGCTTGGGCGATGTCAATGGCAATAATATGCTGGACGTCTCCGAGACGTGGACGTATACCTGCCGAATGAATCTTGCCGCAAATACGGTAAACACGGGTACGGCCGAGGGAAGCGCCAACGGTCTGACTGCGATTGATTTTTCTATCGCCACGGTTATGGTGACTCCTCCCATATTGCCGAAATCAGGCATCAATTCCGGCGGTCAGAATAGTGTTCCATGGAATATCATCATTCCGGCGGGACTTCTTGCCGTACTGTCTTCGCTGTACTTGGGACGAAAAAAATTCGCTATTTAGTCCGCAGTATATACCTTTGAAAAGGTATGTCGTGGAAAATTCTATCAAGGGCTGCACTGCTCGTGATGTTTCTCGTGGGATTCATAGTTGTTTTGGTATTGTTTTTTCACTTCACCCAGCAAAGTATCTGGCAGATGGGCGGCGAAGGGATGCAGACTACTGAAAGCAATCCTATTCTTGATGGACAAGTACGAGTGTATCTTGAAGAGGCAAAATTGCCTGTGGGTAAACCCGTGCGCCTTGTGATCCCAAAACTCAATGTTGATGCCTATGTTGAGCACGTAGGTCTTGATTCTGGCGGAGCGATGGACATACCGAGCGGTCCGTCGGATGTAGCGTGGTTTGAGCTGGGACAGCGTCCCGGGGAGCGGGGCAGTGCGGTTTTTTCCGGGCATTATGGATGGAAGGATAATATACCGGCCGTATTTGATACCCTTTATACATTACACAAAGGAGACAGGATTTATGTGGAAGATGAAAAGGGGGCGATCACTGTCTTCTCGGTGCGTACAAGCCGAAGATATGACCCGACAGCGGACGCATCAGACGTGTTTGGTTCAAGCGACGGCAAGGCGCATTTGAATCTCGTTACCTGCGAAGGAATTTGGAATGAAGCATCCAAAAGTTATTCCAAACGGCTCGTGGTGTTTGCTGACGAAGAAATACAGTAAGAGAGCGCGATTTCGTACTCTTGCATTGAGTTTTTGAAAAAGCTTGCATATTCTGCTACGCTTTTTCTCATATGCATGCTTCAGAAACGAGATTTGATCTGGTTGTAATAGGGGGAGGTTCTGCGGGGCTCATGGCGGCCGGTCGCGCGGCAGAGCGCGGGAAGCGGGTGTTATTGCTTGAGAAAAACAAAAAAGTCGGGGAGAAGCTTAGAATATCCGGCGGCGGACGGTGCAATATTACCAATGCCGAATTTGACGCAAGAGTTCTACTTCGCGCATACGGCAAAGCCGAACAGTTTTTGTACTCTTTGTTTTCGCAGTTTGGAGTAAAAGATACGTTTTCTTTTTTTGAATCCAGAGGATTGCCTTTAGTGGTCGAGGATCGGAAGCGAGCATTTCCGCGTAGCCAAAAAGCGGCAGATGTTTTGCGGGTACTTGAAACATATGTACGCAAAGGCGGTGTTGTCGTGCGTACTAAGGCTCCCGTGACAGAGATTCATACGGTCCAGAGTAGGATTACGGGCGTGTCTTCTGGAGGGAATATGTATCAGGCAACGGATTATCTTTTTGCCACTGGGAGCGTATCGCATCCTGAAACCGGCTCCACAGGGGATGGATTTACGTGGCTTCGTGATCTAGGGCATACGGTACGTAGTCCCACTCCGACCATCGTGCCTCTTGCAGTCAAGGAAGAATGGGTCCGGGAGCTTGCGGGAGTATCGCTCGCGGATATGACAATTACGTTTTTTGCTGACGGGAAAAAAGTATTTTCCGAAAAGGGGAAAATCTTGTTTGCCCATTTCGGCTTGTCGGGCCCGCTGATTTTAAACAGCGCGCATAAAGTTGCGGATATCCTCCATGACGGAATCGTGACCGCAGTCATTGACCCCTATCCTCATACGGATATCGGAGCGCTTGAGAAAAAGATCATCTCGGTTTTTGACGGCAATAAAAATAAGACGCTCAAGAATATCGTCAAGCATCTGGCGCCCGACGGCATGAGCAGGTGGATACTCATGCTTCTTGCAAAGAAGCTTGATGTTACGAAAAAAGTCAATCTGATTACCAAAGAAGAGCGCAAAGTAATAGTACGGACGCTCAAAGCTCTTCCTCTGACCGTCCGAGGACTCATGGGGTTTGATCGCGCGGTGATCGCAGACGGCGGGGTACTGCTTGAGGAAATTGACATGCGAACCATGCGTTCAAAAAAAGCCCCCAATTTATACGTGACCGGGGATCTTTTAAATATCAACAGGCCATCGGGTGGCTTCTCGCTCCAACTCTGCTGGTCTTCGGGATACGTCGCGGGAGATCATGTAGGAGCATGAGGTTAAAGGACGAATTAGACCTGCCCCCTTATAATTTTCGTTACGAGATTTTCAGATTTCGTGCGAGACGCAGGAAAAATTATGAGGCATATACGGTGTATATGTTGAGTAATTTTTCCAAAGTC
>CAZYED010000042.1:0-7848 GCA_964646295.1 uncultured Candidatus Saccharibacteria bacterium
TAAAACATGTGTTTGCAGACTGGAGATGTTGTTTTTGTCCCGAGAACCTTTATTTAACGCTCTTTTTGGCGAGAATACCCAAGAGGATGATCGCAATGGCCAAGAGCGCCCCCAAGATATAAAGATTTGTCATGATAGAGGAGAAGTTACTCATAAATTATGCCTTACTTAAAAATAGGCTTGTAAGCCAAAAAATTGAAGAAAGCGTTAATCCGAATATTGTGAGACGGATCTCAAGCGCATTGGCTACGAGTGGACTCACAATAAGGGAAGCAAAAAATACTTGCCCGATATCGCGAGCTATTTCAGCAAGCGCTTCCGGTTTCGCCAGCAGAGTCATATGTTTTTATCATACCGCTCCTATAGGGGTCGTCAATAAGGTGTGTAATTAAAACGTCCCGACTTGAGTCGGGACGTTTTAATTTCTTGATTCTTAATTCCTGCTTCCTTCTTCCCGCGCTACAGCGTCGTGATGGAGGCTACCGCGTCGCCGGGCTCTATTTTCATGATACGGACTCCCTGCGTCGCGCGCGAAAGAGAGGGAATTGCGCCAAGAGGCGTGCGTATCACGACGCCTTTTTGCGAGATTGCGATCATTTCTTCCTCATCACCCGCGATAATGCGGCCGCTGACCAGAGATCCGGTCTTGGGCGTGATTTTGGCGGTCTTGATACCCGATCCGCCGCGATTCTGGCGCTTGTACTGGGCGAGCGGAGTAGTCTTGCCAAATCCGTTTTCCATCACCACGAGCAGTTTGTCGCTTGTCGCAGATCGCTTGTCGCTTTTGATAATGTCTGTCCCCACAACCTCGTCGCCCTTTTTCAGGCGCATCGCGTGTACCCCGGCCGCGGTCCGCCCCATGGGACGGATATCGCGCTCGGAAAATCGTATGGCCTGCCCTTGCCTCGTGATCAGCATGATCTCGTCTTTGCCTGCGGTAAGCTTGGCCCAGCGGAGCATGTCGCCCGCTTTGAGCGTGAGCGCGATGAGACCCGATGAGCGCACGGTTTCAAACGATACCGCGTCCACTTTTTTCATAATGCCGTCTTTGGTCGCCATGACGACAAACATTTCGCCGCCCTTGGGTTTGAGCCCCTTGGGGATTGCAAGGATAGACGTCACGCGCTCCTGCGCGGCAATAGAAAGCAGGTTGAAAATCGCCTTGCCTTTGGCGGTTCTGCTGCCTTCGGGCACGTCATACGCGGGCACGCGATACACTTTGCCCGTGTCTGTGAAGAAAAGAAGGGCGGCATGCGTACTGCATGCAAGCAGTTGCTCTACCGTGTCTTCCTCTTTGGTCTCCATGCCGATCAGCCCCTTGCCGCCGCGCTTCTGCATGCGCCAGGATTCGGGCTTGAGCCGCTTGATATAGCCGCCGCGCGTAAGCACGACTATCACTTCCTCGTCCGCAATCAGATCCTCGTCCGAGAGAGCGCGGGGAGAGTTTTTCACGACCGCGGTCTTGCGCTCGTCGCCGTACTTTGCCTTGATATCGGTAAGTTCTTTTTTAATCACATCTTTGATCTTGCGCGCGTCTTTGAGCAGAGCTTCCAGAGCGCGGGCAAGCGCGATTTTTTCTTTGAGCTCGTCTTCCACTTTTTGCCGCTCAAGTCCCGCGAGTGCGGACAGCCGCATCTCAAGGATGGCGGACGCCTGGATATCCGAAAGCCCGAACTTTTTCATAAGGTTCGTATGCGCCTCCTCGCGGTCGCGGGACTTTCGGATCGTCGTGATTACGGCATCAATGTGATCCAGCGCCTTTTTCAGACCCTCCAGGATATGAATGCGCTCTTTTGTGCGCGCAAGATCAAATTTCGTCCTGCGCGTAACGACCTCCTCGCGATGCTTGATAAACTCCTCCAAGACGTTTTTGAGCGACAGTACCTCGGGCTGAATGCCGCCGACGAGCGCCAGCATATTCAGGTGAAACGTCTTTTCAAGATCGGTGTGCTTGTAGAAGTTATTGAGCACTTTTTGCGGGTGCGCGTCCTGTTTAAGTTCTATGGCAATGCGCAGGCCGTCGCGGTCCGACTCGTCGCGGATATCGCGCACGCCCTCAATGACCTTCTCCTGTACAAGCCCCGCCATCTTTTCAATGAGTTCGGACTTGTTGACCTGGTAGGGGATCGCGGTGATCACGATCTGCGACGAATTGCGCGGGCCATCTTCAATCTCGGCCTTGCCGCGGTTGAGAACGGCACCCTTGCCCGACGCATACGCCGCGCGGATCTCTTTTTCATCATAAATAATGCCGCCGGTCGGGAAGTCCGGACCTTTGACAAACTCCATGAGATCATCCGAGGACGCCTTGGGGTTGTCTATCAGATGCATGGTCGCGTCCGTGATCTCGCCGAGATTGTGCGGGGGGATATTGGTCGCCATGCCGACCGCGATCCCGAGCGTGCCGTTGAGCAGGAGATTGGGCACGGCAGACGGCATGACGGACGGCTCGCGGCGCGTGCCGTCGTAATTGTCGCGGAAATCAACCGTGTCTTTTTCAATGTCTCGCAGGAGCTCATCGGCGATGCGCGACATCCGCGCCTCCGTGTTGTGATTTATGAATCCGTTGCCGACAAACGAATGACATTCGCTGTCCACGCGTAACGAATACACCCTCTGTGGGGAGCCATCCTCAACACGCGCGATCGGCGCGAATAGATACTGGTTGAACAAAGCGCCTTCAAGCATCGCCTGCACCGTGCGCTGTACGTCTCCATGCGTCGCCGCAAGTACCGCCGTCTGATTTCTCGTCATTGCCGGATACCGGTCAAAGTTATGTTTTATAACAAATTCTCTGCCGCCTTTATACTTAACGCCCCTATCCAGATGGGCACGTACAAATGCGCTCACGAACGGCACGAAATCGGAAATAGAATGGTCTTTATGGAGGCGAGAGATCACATCCGTAAGTTTCATACGCTTCCGTTCAGAAAAGAAGTTTATTTCCTGCCGGAAGAGCCTGTAGTTTCCCAGACCGCGGATATAGAGCTTATGGATATCGCGGTACCGATCAAAGCGTTTTACTGAAGCGATACCGAAACGCAGAAGCAAAAGCTGTACTTCTTGAATCAGCCTTTCGCTGGCGGAAACACACCCTAACTCAACCATTTTCTCTTTACTGGATGTTATCGTCCCGTCACCCTCAAAATAAGCGCGTAGAAACGCCGCGGCCACGGATTTGGGGGACTGCCAGATCAATTCGGGAATCACCCGTTCCGGCGATTTTTTCGGCGCAAGCCCGATTGCGCGCAAAAATACGATGACGCGACGGGAATGTATTTCCAACGTGTAGTACGGTTTTTTGCCGAAAGAGTTCGGCTGCCGAAGAAACTTATGCAGACGACAGTCGGGGAACGTACGTTGCCATCGTCTTTCAAAATCCTGAATCCATGCCTCATCGCTATTGCAAAATTCAATTTCCTTTTCCTTGATGCTACCCTCCGAAACCAGCGCGCCGAGAATAAAAGCGAGGTCCTCCGTCAATTCGTCAGGGAACTTCTTCTCATGCGCGCGAGACATACCCATATCCGGCCGGTAGGATGCCAGAGAGACGTTTCGTTCGGGCCACAACATGTCCGGCGTGCGGTCAATAACCGCGATATCGCCTTCTTTCACGCGGCTCAATAGCTTCCATTGAAACTCCGGCTCGCCGCCGGCGGCGTTTTTTGTCCATACTAAAATAGGATGGTTGTAAGACCCCTGGAGCGAGTAGCCGCTCTTGGTAGTGACGCGAAGCGTCGGATGAATACCGCTGTCAAACCATTTTGACGCACGATTTACCGCGCGATCGCGCGAGAGTATGGTAATCGCAACATCTTCCGATTTTTCAGGAGAGATATCTCCAATCCGGACAAGACCTTTTTCGGTTACAATGCGCGTGTCTCCGGTAATGCAGTAACGCATTGCCGCCGGAGAGTCTCCGTCGAGTGAACCAAAATTTCCTTGGCCGTCCACAAGCATGTACCGCAGGGAAAAATCCTGCGCCATACGCGCCATGGCGTCATACACAGAGCTATCGCCGTGCGGATGGTATTTGCCTAAGGTTTCCCCGACGATTGCGGCGGATTTGCGGTATTTGGCGCTGTGGGTGAGCCCCATTTCATGCATCGCGTAGAGAATCCGGCGATGCACGGGCTTGAGCCCGTCGCGGACATCGGGCAGGGCGCGGGAGACAATCACGGACATCGCGTAGTCAAGATACGACTCGCGCATTTCCTCTACGATCTCCCGCGATGAAATTTTTCCTATATCAGCCATGGATCAAAGACAAGCAAAAAGCAATACACAGTAGCACTATTGGTACTACTAATAATTCGGCGCGACAAAATTGGTTGATATCTTCTGCAAAGCGTCTACGACACTGCCGATCATATCAGCCACTAGCCAAAACAGGCGCATGGCTCCGCGCGCGACCGATCCTCCCAAATCCGCGAGCGATCGGGCCATAGAGGTAAACGTCTGACCCCCGCCATCTGCGTCTGACGGAGAGAAAAGCTCTCCCAACCCCGCAAATGTGCCCGCAATACCCTGCACAGGGGACAATATGCCATCCGAAGTATCCGCGGGTACCGCTTTGCTCACGCCGCTGGCGGGCATCGGCTCATACGGTCCTGCCATGGTGATCTGGGTGGGACCGAGAGATTCCGGCTCGTCCGTCGCCGCGGGTGTTGGGGCAAGCGAGACCATGCGCAGAGGGGTCACTATATTCCAGACATAAAAAAACGAAAGCATGGCAACTCCCATGATCCCCATCGCAAGCGCCGTACGGGTTTCATGGCTGAAACTATGGATGATATCGCGCATATTTTTAAAAAAATCCATAAATAATTGTTACTAACCCCTAAACGCTAAACGCTTTTCATCATTATCCCTGTTTCATCAGGACGACCGATGTCTTGCCCTCTTCGGGAATATCTTTTTTCTTGATCGTAAGCTTCTCCTGCGCTTCGGCATCTTTGACGCCCATCTCTTTCAAAAATTGCTCCGGCCCTTGCAGATTTGCCTTGATCCCGGGGAGTTTGTAATGCATGGGGATCACGATTGCGGGCTCCACCTGGCGCGAGACGCGCGCGGCCGCGTCTCCCTCAATCGTATACACGCCCCCGACCGGCACAAACAATATATCCACGTCGCCGATTTCTTCCAAAGTCTCTTCACGGAGTTTTTCTTCGCCAAAGTCGCCAAGATGCAGGAGCTTGATTCCCTCCACCTCTATTTTATAGATCGTATTGAGCCCCCGCTCGCGGCCGAGCGCGCCGTCATGATACGTCTCAATCCCGCGCACCACGACTCCTTTTACCTCATATTCGCCCGGGCCCGTGATCGCAAAAGGTTCCCCCGCCAGAGTCTCAAGATTGGCATGGTCAAAATGTCCGTGTGTCACGAGCGCCACATCCGCTTTGAAGCGGGGCGGGGTAAAGCCGATCTCTTTACCAAAAGGATCGATCGCAATAACCAGATCCCCCGACTGGATTTTGAAACATGCCTGTCCGTACCACGTGATGACCATAGATAGAATGTAGAAAGTGGAATGTAGAGGGTGGATGAAAAGTAAAACGAATAGTTGTAGTTTAGCAGAAAAGTCCCGTCCTGCCAATAGGATTTGTGCGAGGTACAAATGAATAGGCGCTGAAGTTTCCTTCAGCGCCTACAAACTACATCATACGCAAAAATCCTACGTGGCGTCTCCGATCACGCCGTTTACGGCCTTGCCTTCCGGCAGTGTCATACGGCCGCGAATCGCGTCAAGTTCTTGGAGAACTTCCGCTTGGTAAAGAACGTCGTCCGTGCTCCCGCCTCTCCGATGCGCCATATCCAGGAGCTTGCCAGCCTTGATCCGCTGGTGCGTACTGGTCTCCAAGAGATGCCTCAGCTCTCCCTTGGGCGTCATGCCTGTCGTTGCCGCTACATCGGAGACCAGGTCGTATAGTTGCATCCTCGCCGCGGCAACGGCCTGATTCACGGCCACGGTTTCCGCCTGGGTCTGCACCGTCTCATAGCGCATCTCCTCTTGGTCAAGCGCGCGTTGCAGTTCCTCGCCGACTTTGGCCTGCGTATCTGCGCTTTCAAAAAAGAGCTTACTGCGCTTATCCGCTTCCACGGCCGCTGTAACTGCGGCCGCCGCGGCTTCTTCGTCGCCTGCGCGCAATGCGGCTTCAGCCAAAGCGCGAAACTCTCGGGCAAGCTTCTCCTGCTCATGCCCGTGCTGTGTATCCAGCTCGCATCGCGTCTGGATACTGGCGACCGCTTCGCGCAGGGTCCCGAGATGCGCGGCAAACCGCGCGACGATCAGATCGGCACGCTTCACCTCATCGCGCTCCATGCGGAATATCTTCATCCCGAAATCCGTCGCGCGATCTATAAAGTGCTTGAGGGATGGAAATCCCCGGCGATAATCAATCCAGAGATAAAATCCTCCGACCGCGACAACCGCAAGCTCCATCACCGCCCACAAAAAACTGATGATGAACATGTCATGCTCCTTTCTGGCTGTGGATTATCCGCTCCTGCAGGCGCACCATTTTCAGATGCCCCTCCACATATTTGTCCGATACCGTCATGATCGCCCTGATTGCCACGCCGCATTTTTCCAGAGCGGCATGGAGTACTTCCTGCTCTTCCTTCGGTGTCGGATCCTCCCTTCCTTCAAATGTCGCGGGTGCTAACTGTTCTGCAGGCACCGGCACTCCACTGACATCCATGACTGTGCAGGTAAGGCGAGCATAGTCGGACCCTTTTGCGCCCTCAAACTTCACCCGCACCAGTACCGGCCCCACCAAAAGGTAAAGGATCTTCTCCTGATGCTCCAGAAACGCATCAAAGAATTTACCCCAGTAGTAATCGGGCGACGGATACGGATGCCCGTATCGCTCGTACACCCACGGCCGCCTATAGCTATTTGCGAAGTGATCCGGCATCGTTTCCCTCCATACGGCGATCCGCGCGCTGCTGCAGTTTTTTGAGGAAGTCCTTGCTATTGTTTTTTCTCCACGGGGCGCTGGATAATCCCATGCCTTGCTGACGCGCATCCCTGCCGCCTCCATGCCATTGCTTTTTCATGTGCCTTGTTATCGCGACAAGAGCCATAGGCGCCAGTATCGGAGCCGCACCCGGCAGGAGAAGGATCATGCACAGACGCGTCGGGATACCCACTTCGTACCATCTATATTCGTCAAAGAATCTATATCCATTTTTGTCGCCCGCATCCCAATTTATAAGGTACGCTAGAAACGCAATAAACTGGCAGACCAAGAGCCACGCGATCAGGAAGCCTGTCGGCACATTTGGACTCGTATCGTACTTCGCGTCCGGCACTTCGCGTGTCTCCCCCGAAAGCAGTTTTTTGAGCGTGTCCAGTGCGACGGCATCGTTGCGCAACGCATGCCATTCAGATGCGTTGGACATCAAAAGCAGTGGCTCAGGAAATCGTTCGGGATTTTGCACATACAGCATTGTCCTTTGCTCTTTGGTCAGCGACGAGCTGATCAGCCGCTCGCGCTTCACAATCTCGTCCAAATTTCCGCTCTGCTCACGCAGGAAAGCCGCGATGGACGCGATAGCGGGGTTATCTGCAGTTCCCTCGTTTGTTTCCGCGATATGGCGAAATAAGGACTGCTGAAACCTCGCGTTTGCATTGAATGTGTTGCGCTTTGTGATCCGAGTCTCTGCTTCAAGGCCAAAACCCACCCACATAACCGCCGACACCACTAAAAACATCCACAGCACCGGGGACCAAAATACTCCCGCAGGCATTCTCTTGTCTCTGTCCACCTTTCTCCTCCTTATGTGAAGAGTTGGTTAATAGGAAAAAATTAGTTGCTCCCGGAGAGTATTTCTGAAATGATTTTG
>CAZYED010000043.1:0-4988 GCA_964646295.1 uncultured Candidatus Saccharibacteria bacterium
CTATTCTCTATGCGGCCATAGTTTAGTGGTAGGACGACTGCTTCCCAAGCAGTAGGCGCGAGTTCGATTCTCGCTGGCCGCATCTATGACTTATATCCAATGAAAAAATTTGCGAAAGGATTCGGCGTAGCGTTTCTCGGAGGAGCTTTGATTATCGGCGTCTCTCCCCTGCTGTTTTCGTCGTCTCTCGTGGAAAACAGCAGTGCGCTTTTAAGCTCCGTCGTCCCGGAGCGGAAGCCGCGTCAAAAAACTCCGGAGGAGCTCATTGCCGAAGCCCGCGCGCGCTCAAGCGATATCAGAGCGCTCTATATGACTGCGGATGTCGCAAGCGATCCGGGCGCTGGAGCGGCGCGCCTGCGCGATGCCATCATTGATATCGCGGAGCACACCGAAATCAACGCGATCGTGATGGATGTCAAAGAAGTATGCGGCCCCGACTATGATGAGGAAAATCTGAAAAAACTTCTGGATGAGCTGAAGGCAAAAAATATCTGGGCGATTGCGCGGATCGTCGCGTTTAAAGACGCATCCCAGATCAAAGCGCATCCCGAATGGTACCTCACGCGCGCATCTCCCAAGGCCGTGCGGGAGGGAGGGTGCAAAGGCAAACAGCATCTGGTAGCAAAGGGGGCGGGCGCGGAGGCGTCCCGGATTTTTTGGCGGGACAACACCGGCGGCTACTGGCTGGATCCGGCGTCGTCCCCAGCACGCGCATACCTCATCACGCTTTCAAAGCACATGATTGATATGGGCTTTGACGAATTGCAGTTTGATTACGTACGGTTTCCGTCAGACGGCGATGTCTCGCAAGCGCTCTATCCTACATGGGATCGCGCGACTCCGCGATACGATGTCATGAGAAGTTTCTTTGTCGAGCTACGCGACAGCCTCAAAGCGTATAAGCCGGACATTATCCTCTCGGCGGATATTTTCGGATATGTCGCGGCGCAACACGAAGATCCCACTATCGGCCAGCGCCTCAGCGACATTGTTAGAACTTTTGATTATGTTTCGTTTATGGTCTATCCGTCCCACTACTACAGCGGCCTGTACCTTGCGGCAAATCCCGCGCGCGGTCTTCCCGCAATCAGCTACACGGTCGCCGAGGCGCGCGCGAATCCGGATGTCACTGTCGGGCGGTCGCTTATCGTAGCACAGGACTACTTTGATCTCGTGGCAAGCACGTCGCGGGCCACGACTTCCCCGGAAAGTGCCCAGACCATCGCGCGCATCAGGCCGTGGCTTGAAGATTTCTTCCATGAAGCGGACCGGCTTGCGGGAAGACCATGGGGAGCGCAAAAAGTACGCCTGCAGATTGATGCCGCCCAAGATTCAACCGGCCATGGCTGGATGCTGTGGAATGCGGCAAACGTCTACACCAAAGGCGCTCTCAAAGAAGAGTAGTCTCTCATTGGGAAACTTCCGCTTGCAGGAGAGAAGTGAATTCCTGCTCCCGCTGGTCCAGCAGGCGCAATACGTCATCAAGCTCGTCCGGTGAAGACGTAGACGACGCATTACCCGATTCCTGCGGGGATGCCGCGCGCACGCGTACGGTATAAAAAAGGTATCCGTCAATCGCAAGCAGGCACACTAGCGCAATCGCAAGACATCCGAGGCTCCAGAGAAAAATCGTCCGGCGCAACGCACCGGGCTCCGGAGGAAAGTCTGTTTTTTTGCGGAAAAATAGCAGGGACGCGAAAGATAGCTTCATAGAAATAGAAATTAGCGCGTCCGGACGCGGATTGAGACGACAAACCTGCCGGACGACTCACCCTGCCGCCATCCGGGCTCTGCGGCAAGATTTTGGTATGAGACCTCGGTGATTTCAAGATAATACGGCATGCGCTCAAGCAGGCGCACATAAGATAAAAGCTGTTTTTCGCTTCCTTCAAGGCTGAGACGGAGAAGAAGATGCTGTGCATCGCTCCCGACACCTTCCAGATCAATCGCAAGCTTGGTACCCGTCGCGCGAGCGATCGCTTCCAAATCCTTGAGAAACGTCACCGGCTGTTTTGCGTCAACATAAAACTCTCTGACGCTCATGTAATCTGCCGCGCGTTCAGTCAGCACTTTTTCCACGTCCTTTGCCTCAATCCGATTGCGCTCAAAACCGTCAATCTTGGCATGGAGTTCTTGCGCGACGGCCCCACCCGCAAGGATGCTACGCGCCATGCGCCAAAATGCAAAACCGGCTCCCCCGATCAGGGCGGCCGAAAACATACTGACCATAATCAGCCGTATGCGCGGACTTAGATGAATATGGACTTTCATACTTAAAACTGGTACGGCGGTTTTAATTTTGCTTTTGCGGAAAATCTGATATTGCTTTCGCGGACGATATCCTCCAAAGGAAACGAGACTTCCAAAAATTGGTCGGACGCGCGCAGGGTCTCTTCAAAGATCAAAAGCTGTTCGCGCGTCGCGGCATGTCCCTCCACGACAACATCGCCTCCGGCGCGAATGACAAACGACAACAGTGTAATCCCCTCGCCCACCGGAAAAAATCGGCCGAGAATCAGTCCGGCACCGGGGGCATGCGCCGCGTATGCCCTGATCTCGCCTAGCGCCGTCCGTGTCTTTTTTGCTTCGGCAAGCGCTACGCGCGCCTCGCGCCGATTGGCTCCCTCCTGATCTTCTATATCAAGCGAATGCCGCAGTTCACGCACGGCAAAATGCGTCAGGAGGAAAGGCGGCAGGAGGAAAAATATTCCCACGGCAAGCACAA
This sequence comes from uncultured Candidatus Saccharibacteria bacterium, assembly GCA_964646295.1. Taxonomy (GTDB): domain Bacteria; phylum Patescibacteriota; class Minisyncoccia; order Sungbacterales; family HO2-52-23; genus 2-02-FULL-52-23. The sequence goes on from CAZYED010000043.1 coordinate 2,726, forward strand.
ACAAGGCAAGCATGGCGAAAAACCCGACCGCTTCGGCCGCTTCCCATATGCGTATCGCTTGTTTTTCTCCCGGAGGGAGGAGGTTGATTGAAAGCATTGAATTTCAGGCGCGTTCGGGCTGCATACCACGAAGGGCAAGGCCTATTGCCGCGGTAAAAGCAAGCGCAGACGCGCGAGACATGGGCGGAACCGGATCGCCCATGACGTTGCCGATCCCGGCAAACGGATCGGCAAATTCCACGGGGACCCGCACGGCACTCGCAAAATAGGTATCAATCCCGGGCACGTTTGCTCCACCGCCCGAGAGCAGTATCTTATCCACGACGCGGCTTGCGCCATGCATATGCGTGATCCGATCCTGATAATATGCGATGACCCGGCGCAATTCCTCGGCAATAATGTCCGCGGAGGGCGCCATGGCGGAGAAAATCTTCCCGTCATATGCGTCTTTTGCAAAGCCGGTCTTATTTTTTAATTCCGCCGCCTCGCGCTCCGGTATTCCCAAAGCCACCGCAATCGCGGCATCCAGAGTGTATCCTCCGACCGGCACGGTCGCGGTGAATACGATTGCGCCCCCGGCAAGGAGAATGACGCTCGTCCTATTTCTGCCCATATCAATGACGATCACAGCACTACCAGGCGCAAGACCCGAGGCTACGGCGCGCACGATTGCCTGCGACTCAAGCTCAAGCGCCATGGGGACCAGACCGGCGCTTTTGATCGCTTCCACGTACGACAGGACCACGCCCTTGGGGAATGCCGTGACCACGGCATCATGATGATCAACTTCTCCGTCGGGCGGACGAATCGGCTCGTAGTCGTAAACCACATCCTCGGACGGGAGCGGTATTTCTTCTTCTATCTTCCACCGGATGGCTCCTGCCATTTCGCGCAGTCCCACTTTGGGCGTCTGAAACACCCGCACGAAACTTTTTTCCTCGGGAAGCGATACTACGAGGCCGGATGCGCGGAACGCGCGTCCGGCTTTGGCCGCCACACGCTTCAGAACCGCGGAAAACGCCTCCGGCTTCTCCACCGACCCGCTGACTATAATACCCTCCGGAATCTCTTCCTCCCCGATGCATACGAGCATAAGGCCGCCTCCGGCGCTTTTGGGGCGCATGGTAAACTGCGCGTACTTGAGGCTCCGGTCAGACACGTCAAGTCCCGCAACCGGCAGGCGCACGAATTTTTCTATCCATTGTGTCAGGCGCTCTTTCATGACCATCATATTATACCAGATCGCTTTTCCCATGCGAAACCATAAGCCGTCCTCTTTGAGACCATTACAAAACTCTTCTTCGTTGCGAAATCATGGAAATGAGGCTATGGCGAGGAAGGACGACGAAGGCGTATATGAAATATACGTCAAGGAGGACTGACGAAGCCAGAGCCTCATTTCCGTGATTGGAGCGGGTAGGGAGTTTTATAATGGTCTCTATGTATCCCCGTGTAAAACTCTCTTTCCTAATTCCTATCCCTACGCCCTATCTTACTCTGTCTCCGTCCAATAGCGCACCTCATGCGCTCCCGACGTATCCGCGACCGAACTGGAGCTCCGCTTTATCCCGTCGCGGCTTCCGGTGGAGCGTATGGTGCGCGCAGATCCTGCTCCCGAGACTTCAAGAGTGACGCTCCCTTTTCCGACCTGCAAGGTCTCCGTCTGCCCGATTGTGCGGGCGGTAAGCACCCGCCACAGCGCGTCTTCCATGCCCGCATCCGCGATCGCGCGCGCGTCAGCGGATTTGACCGCGACGCGCGTCACCACGACTTCCTGCAAAGAGAAAAACGCAAGCCCGACGACGATCGCAAGAGACGACGCAAGCGTAAGCAGGAGCGCCGCAAAAGCAGCATATCCGTCGCGCCGATTCATGTGTGGTGCTTGGTGCTTCATAGTTAGTAGTTTCCGCGTACCGTTGCCATTGAACGGAGCGTTACGGACGCCGGAAACGCGCTTGACGCCGCATCCGCGCGCACCGTGATCCGGATGCCGTCCCGTGCGATCCCCTGCGCGATCCTCTCAAAGCGCAAAGCGCTTATGCGCGCCGATCGGGGCGAGAGCCTGCGCTCTTCCCCCCCGTCTTTTCGCGCAAGCACCGCTCCCCCATCCAACCAGAAGTCCGTATAGACATTGGGGTGCGCGGCAGGAGACGTAGTCGCCACAACGAGTGAAAGCTGACCCTGATCCGTATTGAAGCGCGATGTCGGGCCGTACACTCCCTCGCTCTCGCGAATAGCCCGCGAGAGAAGGTCTATCGCCAAG
>CAZYED010000043.1:4998-7824 GCA_964646295.1 uncultured Candidatus Saccharibacteria bacterium
CGCTCCGCACGCATCCTGCCGTAGAGATTTGTGATCTGAAGCAGAGAGTTCACGATGAAGACCGACGCCATACCAAGAAGCGCCACGTATACGATGATCTCTATAAGTGAAAATCCGTTTTGTGATCTAATTTTGAGATGGGTTTTATGGAAGCGCATAAAGTCTGAAACCAAAATCATACTGACCCAGGGGCTGGCCCGCGTCGTTCGGATTATCATAGGCGCCGACAAAGCGCCGCGCCATGCCTCCCGAGTACGGCCCCGAAGAACTGTGGCCGTAATACCAATGAAGAGATGCCGTGGATCCGGAGTCCGGCACCGTGGACGGGGGAGAACTCCGCAGGCGCACCGCATAGATGGTAGAGGGATTCAGGCGCACAGCCGGAGAAAAGCGAAAATCAACCCATGCGGACGAAGTGTCTGAGATCGTCGCGGATGTTACGGTCTGCGAAGTACCCAGCAGAAGGCCCGTCGGGCCTCCGAGCCGAAGCTCCGCATAGACATCGGATACTGAAGCAGTCGCCCGCCGCACAAGAAGCGAGACGCGCGTAATATAAACTGCAGACCCATGGGTGGTAAACGTCTGCGCCGCGTCTCCCTGGCCGGAGTTCGGGGCCGGAAAGCTTGCCACATCGCCGTCAATCGTCGCTCCGTCATATCCTACGGCGACTTCATCGCTCTGGGAGGATGCGTATTCCTGGCCCCCGGAGCCGGAATTTATCCGAGCCACGGGCACATATGTCTGAAAATTCGTCAGGTACGTCGTAAGTACTACATCCCCCGCCGAAGAGACGACATGGGCCGTAACTTTGCGCGTGCCCGCATCTTCACTACCACCTACGGACACAATACTATCCGATGCATCGCGATACGCTTTTTCAAACTGCACATAGCGATCGTAGACGCCATTTACCAGACCCGGCGACTCGGACGCGAGCACCCACTTGCCGTTTTCCACGACAGGATAGTAACGGAGGGACGGACTTCCGGCATCCGTCCGCGAGGCAATATCAGTCCATGAGGCATCGCGCACGAGGCGTACGGCTTCCAGCGCCTCTTCGGCAAGGAGTGTTGCCTCAAGCGATGCTTTCTGCGCACGCAGGAGTTTCAAGGAGACGACCCCGACTTCAAAAAACGCGGTCAGGGCAAAAGAAGCTATCCCGGCCACAACCACGACTTCCATCAGTCCAAAACCCTTCAAAAGCGACCTGCGACATGCAACAAGAGACAGACGACAGCATTTGGCTGCAGACTTATTATTAAAAACTGAATTTCTATGGTCCTGTCGCATATTGCTTGTTGCGTTTTGCATTTTTACGGCTCCGCCATTATCCCGCCAAATGAGCCGACTGTGACCGTCGCACAATCGGCCTCGTATGTTGCGATCGGCTTGCCGTCAATCGCGATGGAAAGCTTTTTTGCATTCGTACGGCAGTCGCGGTCTACCGAAAGCACGGTATTGGCGCCGGTGAGAGAGACCGCATGGAGGCGCAGTGTCTGGAGCACATTGCCGACCTCAATACTCTCCGACCAGTCAAAAGACGTACGGGGCGGGGCAGGAGTCATGGTTATCTGTCGGACCACGTCAGGACCCGGAGGATTTGCAAACGTGAGCGTCATCGCGGATGCGTTCTCAATACTCCACCCGAGCGTGAAGTTGCGGTGGCGAGCGTCTGTCACGCGCGTCGCCGCAGGCACCGAAGCCGTACCCGTGCGATACGCATGTCCCGCAGAGTCTATGGTAACCTGGAAAATCTCCCCGGGAGAAGACGCGACGCGAATATCAAATGTACCTGCCTGATCCGTCCTGCCGTCAAGCCGCTTGAAAACAGCCTCTTGCCCACCTCCGGCAAGGATGACACCGGCAATCTCAATGCCCGCAGGCAGATTATAGACGGTCGTATGGCCGGAGCCTACAAAAGTCGGTCCGCTGAACAGAATATAGCGATTTGCCTCAAGCCGTACGCCCCACGGCAGAGCATTCTCGCCAGCAAGAGCCTTGCCTTGCGCCACCTTGAGCACCAGGAGCGCGTTTTGTCCGCTGATCGCAAGATCGCGCGCTTTGCGCGAAGATGCAAAAGACACCATCACCGCGGCCCCCAGGAGCGTCACGATCCCCGTCGCGACGAGCATCTCAAGAAATGTAAATCCCGCTTCATGGGAACCACAAATCCGGAGACGGGGATCACGGTGTCGTTTCATCATATTCCAATATTGCCAAGGCTTGAGTAAATCGGCTGGAGTATGGAGATCGCAAAGATTCCGACGATGATCCCGATCACGACCATAAGGAGCGGCTCCACGATCGTAGAAAGATTTTTTGTAACATCCGCGACTTCCTCCTCAAAAAAGAGCGCCATGCGCAGGAGCATCTCGGCGACCTTGCCCGTTTCCTCGCCCACCGCAAGCATCTCCACCACCAGCGGCTGAAACACATCCGGATGCTTGGCAAGCAAGGTATGCAACTGCACGCCTTTTTTTACTTCCTCGCTTGCCTCTACAAGCACCTCGCGGAAACGCAGGTTGGAAACCGTGTGCGAGACAATCTCAAGAGATCGCACAATCGGGACGCCGGATGTCTCCAGATACGAAAGGGTCCGGCAAAACCTCGCGGTGTTATACTTGCGGATCAGGGAGCCGAAAATCGGCAGATGCAAAGAATATCGAGCAAGCACCCGCGCCACTGCGGGGATAGTCCGCGCGCGCCACGCGAGAGCCGCGACAATCACCCCGACCGCGGCAATCCATATCCCGTAGCGCATAATAAAATCGCTCGTCCCGATGAGGATCCTCGTGGACAGAGGCAGGGCCACCCCAAGCTCCTTGA
>CAZYED010000044.1:0-7697 GCA_964646295.1 uncultured Candidatus Saccharibacteria bacterium
TTTTGTTACGAGATTGTCAAATTTTGAGCGAGGCGAAGCAAAAATTATGAAGCATATACGGCGCATGTGTTGAATAATTTTTGCAAAGCCGTAGCCGAAATCTGGGAATCGCAGTAGAAAAATTATAAGGGGACAGGCCTAATTTACAACTTGGGCGAGTGGCGGAATTGGCAGACGCACTGGCTTCAGGAGCCAGCGGGGCAACCCATGGAGGTTCGAATCCTCTCTCGCCCATAAATCGTAGCATCATTACATATCCAATCATTTTTTATTTTGTCATTTTTTCATCTTTATTAAATTAACTAATTATCCTATTAAACACGAGTTAAACGAGCCGTATCTATATATCATCATTATATATTCGTACCAAGCCAGATAATTCGTCACATTATCAATTATGTTCCATAGACCCACCCAAACGGTCCGCCAGGCGGCGGATACGCCAGCTGGCGGACGACGGACCGCTGACCGCGCAGGAGAGACCTCCACGCGCCGACTCCATACGCCCCAGCCGCACAATTCGCCGCACGGCCGCCCACATGTAAGGCGCGCCCCCGGCGCGCGGCACAATCGCCGCCGCTCCGGAGAGCGCACGCCCATGCGGCACTCCGGTATGCCCGCATTGCCGGATATCCGGCAGGAAATACCACCCAACGAAAAAGGGCGCTTTCGCTTTATCCCGCTCGGCGGATGCGGAGAAGTAACCCGCTCCTGCTATGTATATGAATATGAGGACGACATCGTCATCGTGGACATGGGGCTCCAGTGGCCGGATGAAGACATGCCCGGAATTGATTATCTCATCCCCAACATTGAATATCTCAAGCCCCGTCGCAAAAACATCCGCGGCATCGTGATCACGCACGGCCACTACGACCACATCGGCGCAATCCCGCATCTGCTGGACGCGCTCGGCAATCCGCCAATATTTGCGACAGCCCTCACCCGCGGAGTCATTCTGAAACGGCACGAGGAGTTTTCGCACATGCAAAAACCCCAGATCCATGTGGTAACCCCCGAATCAAAAGTAAAACTTGGCTCAATCGGCGTGGAATTCTTCCATGTAAATCACAACATCCCCGACTCGGTCGGCGTGGTGCTCAAGACTCCCGCAGGCACTATCGTGCACACGGGCGACTTTAAGTTTGACCATACGCCGGTCAACGAGCGCCCGGCTGACTTTGCCAGACTCACCGAGCTTGGACGCGAAGGCGTTGCATTGCTCGTATCGGAAAGCACGGACGCGGAATTTGCCGGGCACCAGATCTCGGAGGCGGAAGTCCAGAAATCCCTTGAGACGATCTTCGTGGCGGCTCCGGGCAGGATCATCGCGGCCACCTTTGCGTCGCTTCTCACGCGCATCCAACAACTCATCTGGCTCTCCGAAAAATACAACCGCAAAGTTCTGATAGAAGGGCATAGCATGAAAGAAAACGTCGCTGTCGCGCAAGCGCTCAAGTATATGGACATCAAAAAAGGCACGCTCATTGAGACAAAGGATCTCCACAACTACTCCGACAATCGCGTAACCATCGCATGCACCGGCGCGCAGGGCGAAGACCGGGCGGTACTCATGCGGATTGCAAACGGCGAGCACAAAAACATCACGTTAAAACCCCATGACTCCATCGTCTTTTCCTCATCCGTCATCCCGGGCAATGAAGCGACCGTCCAGCGCCTCAAAGACGTCCTCTTCAAAAAAGCCCACAAGGTGTACCACTACTCCACCATGGATATCCATGCGGGAGGGCATGCCAAGCGCGACGAGCTCAAGACCATGATGGAGCTGACGCGCCCCAAATTCATGATCCCGATCCACGGCAACTACTTCATGCTCAAACTGCATGCAGAGCTTGCCGCGGAAGCGGGCATCCCGAAGCAGAATATCCTTATCACCGAGGACGGCGAGATCGCAAGCATCGGGCGCGATGACATAAAAAAACTCAAAGAAACCGTACCCATAGACCACGTCATGGTAGACGGCCTCGGAGTGGGCGATGTCAAAGAAGTGGTACTGCGGGACCGTCAGCATTTGGCCGGAGACGGTATCTTTGTTATCATTGCCATAGTGGATTCCAAGACCGGCCGCATACGTACGAGCCCCGACATCATCTCTCGCGGATTCATTTATCTCAAAGAGTCGCAGGATATGCTCAAAGACGTGCGCCAACGCACGCGCAAGATCGTGGAGGAGACGACGATCCACGGCGGGCGTCCCATCAACTGGACGCATGTCCGCGACAATCTGCGCGAAAAAATCGGGCAGTATCTGTTTGACAAGACCAAACGCCGCCCCATGGTCTTGCCGGTAGTCATTGAGGTCTAATGAGTTTCTTCCATGAGTAAAAAATTTATGCTAAGCGGCATTCAGCCGTCTGGTACGCTTCATATCGGCAATTATTTGGGTGCGATTTCCCAGTGGGTTGCCATGCAAGACACGCACGATGTTTTTGTCATGATCGCGGATTTACATGCAATCACCGTGCCGCAAAGGCCAAAAGATCTTCGGAGCCGCACTTTTGAAGTCGCAGCGCTTCTGCTTGCTACGGGTATTAATCCCAAAAAATCCACTCTCTTTATCCAGTCGCACGTCCCCGCCCATACGGAGCTTGGCTGGATTTTGAACACCATGACCCCGCTTGGAAATCTTAATCGCATGACCCAATTCAAAGAAAAAGCAGGTACAAGCGTAGACAATATCTCGGCTGGCCTTTTCAACTATCCCACTCTCATGGCGGCAGATATTTTGTTGTACCAGACAGATGTCGTGCCCGTGGGAGAGGATCAAAAACAGCACATTGAACTTACGCGATCACTCGCCAAACGCTTCAATAATAAATTTGGCGAGACATTCAAAATCCCCGAGGGATTTATCCCGGAGGAGACAGCACGCATCATGGGATTGGACGACCCTGCGAAAAAAATGTCCAAGTCTGCGGCAAGCGCCAATAACTACATAGCGCTCCTTGATACGCCCGAGGAAATCCGCCGCAAAGTAAAAATTGCCGTGACGGATTCGGGCCGCGAGATCGTCTACAATGAGGAAGAAAAGCCCGCCATAGCAAACCTCATGCGGATATTCGCGGCATTCGCCGAGAGCGCCCCCGAAGATATTGAAAAACAGTACCGGGGCAAAACGTACTCCGACTTCAAGCGCGACCTTGGAGAACTGCTCGTAGAAAAACTCTCCCCGCTTCAGGAGCGTTACCGGGAGCTTTCGCGCGATCCCGAATCAGTCATAAAAATCCTCCGGCAAGGAGCCGACGACGCAAATAAAATCGCGCAAAAAACCCTCCGCGACGCCCAACAAAAAATCGGTTTCCTCATATAGTCAACTACACAAGCATTTTAAACAAACCATTACGATCGTAAGGGTTTGTTTAATGTATATTTCTACCAGCTACAACCTACTTCCTACAAGCTTCCATAACATGCTCCCACCGGGATTCGAACCCGGGTTACCAGGATGAGAACCTGGCGTCCTGGACCAGACTAGACGATAGGAGCCTGCTGAAAAATTTATCACATTCCTCCCCGTCCCGCAAATCAATGCAATAAATATACTAGTTAGTTTATAGTATACACTTCTCCACGATCGTGGAGAAGTGTATACTATCTGAAATCTTTTGTACCCTCGGATTCACTCACTCTGTGATGAAACTGTTCCCCTTTCGCGAACGCTAAAGATATGCACATTTTGTGTAAGCTCTAATTCATGGATAATGTCCACAAAGGATTTTGGTAAAGGATTTTCTCCCATCCATACGCTTTTTTGAAGTTGGCGAAAGTCGCATCCAATAAGTTCTGTACGGATCGTATCGCGCTTTTTCCGATGATATTCCGGAATATCAAAAATAACGATCCTCGTAATACCATCTTTGGCGGGAACTGATATTTCAGAATCCTGAACGCCGCGAAATCTACTCTGAAGACGCCTCCTACCCGCAGGCGTCAGGCTCCACAACGATCTCTTTCTATTTCCCGATCTTCGCACTAAGCCCTGCTTCTGAAGTCGCCATAAGTTCATGGAAACCGTATGGCGGGTGATCTTAGGAGGGTGCTCAAGACCGAGAAGCGGTCGCCATATACTGGCATACGAGTACTTGGCAGGGAAGAATGCATCAAGATAAATAGCTCCCAATGTGCTTAAGTTCTTGAGAATAACATCAGCAAGTGAGTGTGTTTTCATATTTTTATAGGTAAAAACTAATTATAGTATACATTTTTATACGATCGTGGAAAAGTGTATACTATCTTTCTGATGTTGTTGTCTGCTGATATATTGCCGGCAGGCATCTTCATTTTTATTTCTCATCGGGTGGCACTTCGTAGTAATGCAAGATAAACTCCGCCAGGTCATGAAATACCGGCGTCAGGGTATTGGCCGCAAACCGGTTGCCCTTCGGCTCATTGAGCTGTATCAAGATCAAAAACTTCGGATCAAATGCTGGAGCGAAGCCTACAAACGTGTGGATAGCCATATCCTCCATGTAGCCCTTGCCGTCGCGGCGCGGTATCTGGGCTGTACCTGTTTTGCCGGCAATCAAATATCCTTTGACGCCTGCCCGATCCTCATAGCCGTTTTTTACGACCGATACCAACATCTTGGTCAGCGTCTCCGCGGTCGCGGGCGAGATCACAGACCGCACCGTTTGGGGACTTCGCATTGTTTCGTTGCCCGAATCATCCCTGATTTTTTCTACCACGTACGGCTTCATCAAGACGCCTTTGTTTGCGATCGCGGCAGTGGCTACGGCAAGCTGGATCGGAGTTACCGCAATCCCCTGCCCGAATGACGCGGTCGCAAAATCGCTGTCGCGTCCGTGCTCAAGATTGGACAGGTCTCCTGATACCTCGCCCGGCAGATCAATCCCCGTCTTCGTGCCAAATCCGAAACGCCCGAAATATTCTTCCTGCTTTGCCTTGCCAAGCAGGCGCGCCACATGCACCAGCCCCGTATTCAGAGACTTCTCAAGCACCTGCGTCATGGTCTGCGTGTGATACGCATTGCCGTCAAAATTGCGTATGGTAAAAGACCCGATGCGTACCTCGCCCGTATCGTTGTATGTGGAGTCGGGCGTAACTTTTTTCTCTTCCAGAGCCGCGGCCATGGTGATCGGCTTCATCACCGAGCCAAGCTCATACGAGGCTTCCACTGCGGGATTCAAAAAAATACTGAAATCTTTCTCTCCCGAAAAAGCATTCGGATCAAACGCGGGACGTGCGGCTTGGGCGAGAATCCGTCCGGTCTTGGGATCAAGCACGATGACGAGTCCCGAAGACGCTCCCCATTTGTCTACCGCGGCCGCAAGCACGTCTTCTGCCTTGCGCTGTACGAAATAGTCAATCGTAAGAGTCACCGACGATCCGTTTTCGGGGGGATGGATCACCCGCCTGCCGAGCGCCAGAAGAAACCCCGATGCGTCTTTCATGCCGCTCAAGAGGCCTGTCGCGCCGGACAATTCATCTTCAAACGAACGCTCAATGCCGTATTGCCCGGACTCCTCTCCCTGCGCACCCGACACAAAGCCAAGCACGTGTGATGCCATCGTGCCATTGGGGTATACCCGCCGCATCTCGTCTTCAAACGAAATCCCCTCAATCCCGCGCTGTAAAAACTCTTCGGCGGCATGAGGCTCAATCCTGCGCGCAATGATTTCATACGGATCGCCCGCCTTGGAGAGCCGCGCAAGAACATCCGTTCGGTTCAAGGAGAACACCGAAGCCAAGAGCGAGGCCGTCTCTTCCGGATGCTCTATCATCTTGGGGGACGCAACCAAAACCTTATACGTCTTATTCAACGCCAGCGGCACTTCGGCGCCGTCTTTATCTACGGCAAGGATCATACCCCGCTCGGAAGACAGTTCTTCGGTCAAGCCGTGCTGTTTGATGGCAAGGTCCGTATAATAGCCGTGGCGAACCACCTGCATGATAAAAAGCCGTCCGACGAGCACCGCGCACGCCACAAGAAAAAAGAGGAGGACTGCGCGTATCCGCCTCTCAAAAATCTTATCAAACGATTTTTTTATCTCTTTCATCAGTAGGCCTATCTGCTCGTATTCATGGCAACGCCGTCGGAATCAAGATAAATGATTGCAGAAACTTCGTCCATATCCTCAAGGATCGGCGCGTATCGCGCGGCAAAATTCGCTTCCCGCGAGCGCAGGGACATCTCCATGTCCTTCACTTCGCGGTGCGCGTCCGCTTCTGCGGCGGCGGTTTGGCGAAGCCGGATACCGATACTGAATGTGGAAACAAGCATGGACACATAGATCCCGATCCCAAGAGCGATCAGCGCGAGACTCATGGCCGTCGCGGTGCCGTGGCGGTTGAGAGCCGCAAAAGACTCGCCCAGAGAAGCCATGCGGCTACGGGGCGATGCTTGAAAAAAGATTCTTTGGGATGCGAGCAATAACGTCGTCATACTTTTTGATCTGTTATGTTAAAATGGGTTTTAACTTTTAATAGCTACCCGCAGAAGCGCTGAGCGCGCGCGGGGATTTATCCGTATCTCCCCGGCCGATGCGCGGACGGGCTTTGCAGTCGCGATGCGCACAGCACCTTTCTTTTCCTGTTCCCTCAGAAATGTCTTCACGATCCTGTCCTCAAGCGAATGAAAGGAGATCACTGCAAGCCTTCCTCCGCCTGCAAGAAGCAGGAGAGCTTCCGGGAGGACTTTCTCAAGCGACTCAAGCTCGCCGTTTACCACGATCCGAAGCGCCTGAAAAGTACGCGTCGCGGGATGAATGCGTCCGGTTGCGCGCCTTGGGATACTGCGCATGATCACCCTAGCAAGCTCCCGGGTAGATGCGATCTTCTTCAGTTTCCGCATCTTCACGATCTCCGATGCGATGCGCCTGCTAAACCTCTCCTCGCCGTACCGCCACAGCATGTCCGCGATCCGTTTTTCGGGCCATTCGTTGACGATCACGGCCGCAGTAAGACGATTTTCAGAAATGTTGTAGCGCATATCAAGCGGCTCGTCGCGCATAAAAGAAAATCCTCTGCCGGACCGATCAACGTGATGCGAACTGAATCCGAGATCAAGCAGGATGCCGTCTGCATGACTGATACCGTGCCGCAGGGCAATGTTGCGCATTTCCGTGTAGCTTGCGCACTCAAAGATCGTCCGCACGTCCCGCACTTCATCCGCAAGCGTCTGCTCGGCGCCGGCTACCAGATCGCAGTCCCAGTCAATGCCGATCAGCGTCCCTCCTGGTGTCACGTGCTGCAGGATCGCACGCGCGTGCCCTCCGCCGTTTATCGTCCCGTCCACAAACACTTCTCCGGGTTTGGGGTCAAGAAATAAAAGAACTTCCTCGCGCAAAACAGAAATGTGCGCCTCCGTTTCCATTGTTAATACAAACCTAATTCTCCGAGTTTCTCCGCAATCATATCCGTATTCTTTTCCACGTTTTCCTTATACGCGGCCCACCGCTCGTCGTCCCAAATCTCAAGCCGGTTATATACGCCCGCAACCACTACCCGCTGTTTCAGACCTGCATATGTTTTCAAATAATCGGGGATTAAAATACGTCCCAGCTGATCAAGCTCCACTTCGGATGCCCCCGCAAGCATGAGACGCAAAAAACTTCTGGTATCTCCCTGCCCCATCGGAAGCTGAGAAAGCTTTTCCGTGAGCTTTTGCCATTCGGCCATCGGATACAAAAAAAGACAGTTATCAAGACCGCGCGTTA
>CAZYED010000045.1:0-7460 GCA_964646295.1 uncultured Candidatus Saccharibacteria bacterium
AGCATCGCGCGGGGGAGCGTCTTGTATGATCTTGGCGCGGCGCTTGCAATTGCGCTTTTCTTTGCTTCATTGTGGTTTTTTTCGCGTGGCACATGGATGGGTTTCGGGGATGCCAAGCTTGCATTGGCTACGTCTCTTGCGGTCGGTTTCCCCGCATCTCTAGTCGCATTTCTCTTTTCATTTTGGCTCGGTGGCATAGTCGGCATTTTGCTGATTGCGATTGGAAGGAAAGATATGCAAAGTCGCATCCCATTCGGCCCGTTTCTTATTGCGGGAGCCTTGGCGGCCGGTGTCTTGGCGCCTTATTTTTTCGCGTACACGGGGCTTTCACAGTTTCCCATTTTTGAGCCAAAGGGTATACTGGAGGCGCCATGAAGTTTTTTTCGCATCAGAGACGCAAGTGGGGGAGTCAAGCCTTCCATGCGGGCTTCACCCCGTTAGAAACCCAGACCCGCAAGCGCGACTTGACGCATTTTTCCGGTTGCCGGCATTGCGAGTTTCTAATGGGGTTCAGCACCTTTGAGCTTGTGATTGCAATAGCAATCATGATGATGACGAGCGCAATGGTACTTGTCAGCTTTTCGGGCATACATAAACGGACGGCGGTGAACCGTGCCGCGCGGGAATTTGCGCTTGCGGCGCGGAGAGTGCAGAATATTTCGCTTTCGGTTACCGAGGTTGAGACGGGATTCAAACCGACGATTGCTCAGACGGTTGGCATCAAGATCGCCGGTGGCTCTTCGGACTACACGATTTTTCTTGATAAAAACGAGAACGGAGTTTTCGGAGCCGGAGATACTGTGGTCGGCAGGGTTGCGACATTGACGGGCGGCGTCCAAGTGCGCACTATCAAATACATAGATGCTGGAGGTGTTGAGAGACTCGTATCGGCCGCCCATATAGTTGCCACAGCGCCCGAAGCGACTATGTGGTTTACCGCCCCCGCCGGGGGGACACTCGGGGATATATTGGAAGTAGAGATAGGGACTCCTTCGGGAGATGCTATCCGGACCGTGACGATACGCACGAGTGGACAGATAACTGTCAAATGAGTAACAATGCAACAAGCAATATGCAATACGGCGATAGAAAATCCGCTTTAAGCATTAAGTCTGCAACCAAACACTGTCGTTTGTCGCATGTCTCTCGTCGCATGTCGCTTTCGCAAGGGGGATTTACTCTGGTGGAGACGATCGTGGCCTTGGCTTTGATCATGATGGCATTGGTAGGCCCCGTATCTCTGATCGTGCGGGGAATTTATTCCTTCTCATCTTCCAAGAGTAAAATTACCGCCGTAAATCTCGCCCAGGAAGGCATTGAACTTGTCCGGCTGATACGCGAGAATAACATTGCCTGCGACTTTGCCAATGGTCCTGCAAACTGGAATTGGACGAGGAATCCCGATGGCGGTTCCATACCGTCGCAGGCGGAGGTGGATGTTCAGCAGTCGTTTCTTCCTGTCACATGCGGCAGTGCCAGCATCAGATTCCCGCGGCTTGCCAACTCATGTTCGCGGGTTCTTCTCTATAATGCGTCTGCGGGTACGTACGGGTATCAGACAGGTACGCCTACGACTTTTTCCCGTTGTATTGAAATCAATTCGCCTCCTTCCGGCGGCCGGGACACCGATATCCCCCCCAATGACCAGATGGACGTGATCGCTACTGTCACATGGGAGGAGCGTGGCCGCACGAGGACGCTGGTTTTGCGTGAGCGGCTGTATCATTGGGAGTAATTTTCATATGACTAGAGACTGCACAAACAGGGGGTTTACGCTTCTTGAGATGATCATTGCTGTAGGGATATTCTCTTTGATCGCGGTTGCCGCAATCGGGATCACGCTTGCGGCGGTGCAGGCCCAACGAAAGGCGGCCAATCTTCAGATAGTACAAGATAATGCCCGTTTCGGGCTTGAGCTGATGACCAAAGAATTGCGCACGGGAAGCGCGTATCGCCTCACCACGTTTTGTGGCATTTCCGGCGAGGAAGTGAGCTTCCTTACGTTTACCGGCGCCGCGCGCGTGTACTATAAATCGGGCAATTCTTTACTGCGGCTTGTCGGAACTACGGACTGCGCGCGGGCAATTTCTTTTATCGGGGGTGATACCATCGTGGAGCTTGTGAAATTCCGGGTCGGCGGTGAAGTTCTCGGACCCACGGACGGCCAGCCGTGGGTCTCAATCTCCTTGTCCGTCAGATCGGCGGATCCGGATCAGTCGCTTGAGTCGCGCGTGAATATCCAGACTACTGTAGTAGCGCGTCTTCGTGATTTGTAACATGCAACTCAAATGAAAACACCACGTCATTCGGAGCGAGGCATTATTCTTCTGCTTGTCGTCGTGCTTGTCGCGGCTATTCTTTCCGTCAGTCTTGGCGTTTTCAACATGATGCTGGGCGAATTTCGTATTTCCGGTGATGCGGCCGATTCCTTTCGCGCGCTCTATGCCGCGGATGAAGGATTCGAGCGGACTTTATATAAAGACAGACAGCAAGGGCCGCTATGTAGCAGTATTGCGGATCCCTGTGTCCCGATCGTAACGGTCAATGTCCCGTCCGGCGCGTGCTATGAGGTGAGGGTCGCAAGACGCGCGGCAGCACCGCAGATGAAGATTACCGTAACGGGTCAATATCAGTGCGGAGTAAATTCGCTTCGGGTTGTGAGGCGCGCTTTTGAGGCGGTTTATTGACCATGCATGCATTTTAAGGAATTGGCTGGATATCTTGAGCGGCTGGAAGGTACGTCATCGCGCAACACGATGACGGATATTCTTGCAGACTTGCTCAAACGCGCGGGCGGCATGGAGATTGATGAGATATGCTATTTGATTCTCGGCGAACTGGTGCCCGCATACCGGGGACTTGAGTTTCAGATCGCCGAAAAAATGATGATTGCGGCTCTGGCGGCGGCATATGGTACGACGCGGGAGGAGGCGGCGCGCCGCGTCGCCGCGCGGGGCGATGTGGGGGACGCGGCATATGATCTTGCGGACGGCCGTAGCACTTCGGGCAAGCGCATGACCGTCGCCGCGGTGTACCGCGCGATGTACGGAATTGCGGAGGACTCGGGCGAGGGGAGTCAGGAGCGCAAGATTCAGGCTATGGCAGGATTACTGTCATCGCTTGATCCGCTCTCGGCAAAATATGTCGCGCGGATCCCTTTGGGCAAACTGCGTCTCGGATTTTCGGATGCAACGCTTCTGGATGCGCTGTCTCTTATGGTCACTGGCGACAAATCCGCGCGCCGCGCAATTGAGCGCGCGTACAATGTTACTGCGGATATCGGCGCGCTTGCATCGCGCGTCAAGCGCGGGGGATTGATCTCTCTTTCGCGCCTGCACGCGACCCCCGGCATTCCGATCAGGCCGTCGCTTGCGGAGCGTCTCAATGACATCAATGATGTCGTAAAAAAGGCGGGGCCTACGGTCGGAGTGGAAGTAAAACTTGACGGGTTTCGCACCCAGATACACGTGTGGAGGGAGAAGGGAGATGTGCATGTGAAGCTCTTCTCGCGCAATCTTGAAAATACGACCGCGATGTTTCCCGAGATCGTCCATGCGGCAAAAAAACTTCCGGTGCAAAGCGTGATTCTGGACACCGAGGCTATCGGATATTATGCGCGTACCGATACGTTTGCGCCGTTTCAGGAGACGGTCCAGCGCAAGCGCAAACACGAAGTCGCGGAGTTTGCCGCGCGTATTCCCCTTGCGGCGTTTGTGTTTGATGTCATGTACCGCGACGGCATATCGCTCGTCGCCAGACCCTTTCGCGAGCGGCGAGAGCATCTGCAGGATTTGCTGGGGCGGCGCGCGGGTACGGGCACGATCCGGCTTGCCGAACAGCGCCTTACCGATGACATAGATGTGATCAAAGAAGAACTGAAACGAAGCGTGAATAAAGGCCTTGAGGGGCTGGTGGTCAAAAATCTTGATGCGCCGTATGAGGCGGGGAGCCGCGGATTCCATTGGATCAAGCTCAAGGCAAATACCGCCGCACTCGGCAACCTGCGCGCGGGGCCTGCCGGCGGGCGGATCAAAGGCCTGCCCGATACCATAGACTGCCTGGTGATGGGAGCGTATCGGGGCCGCGGCACGCGCACGCAGTTTGGCGTCGGAGGATTTCTGCTCGGAGTTCCGGGCCGCGATGAGCGATTTTATTCTCTTTCGCGCCTCGGCACCGGCATGTCTGACGAGCAGTTCCGCGAGCTCGGCCGCCGCGTCCGTGCGCACCAAGTCGCGGTGATGCCCAAAGAATACATCGTAGACGAGGAGGCTGCGCCCGATATTTGGATTGAGCCGTCTCTTGTGGTAGAAATACTGGCAGATGAGATTACGCGCTCCCCGCGCCATAGCGCGGGCCGGGGCCGCGACGGCAGAGGATTTTCCCTCCGCTTTCCGCGCCTTGTGCGCGTACGGGATGACAAAAAACCGCACGATGCGACATCGGCGGATGAAGTAGGCAGTATGCATCGCCGCCAGAAGACGGCATCATCAAAATGATATGGCAATTTCACGCGCAGAAGTAAAACGTATCGCGGATTTGGCGCGGATCGCGCTGACCGAGCAGGAAGAAGCCGCTTATGAAAAAGAGCTTTCTTCGGTTTTGGAATTTGTCGCGGAGCTTGCAAAAGTTGATACGGCCGATGTCGCGGCTATGACCGGCGGGACTGATCTTATCAATTCTATGCGCTCCGATGTGGCACCCCCAGCGGATGCCGCAGGCTCCGCGGGCCTGATTGATCAGATGCCCCGACGCCGTGACGGATGGCTTGAAGTACCCTCGGTATGGAATTGAATACATTGACGATAGAGCAAGCCGGCGAAGGCATCCGGAAAAAAGATTTTTCGTCCGTTGAGCTTGTATCGGCGTGCCGCGATGCCATCGCGCGGCGCGACGGCCAGATACATGCGTATCTGGAAGTTTTTGACGATGCGCTAGTAGAGGCCCGCGCGCGCGACAAAGAGATCGCCGGATATGGCGCAGACGAGCGCCGCGCCATGCCGCCGCTCTTTGGGATCCCCCTCGCGATCAAGGACAATATTTTAATACAAGGGAAACTCTGCACCGCAGGCTCCCGCATGCTTGCAGACTATACGGCTTCGTTCGACGCGACCGTCATCGCGAGGCTGAAGAAGCAAGGCGCGATATTTCTCGGGCGTACCACCATGGATGAGTTTGCCATGGGATCTTCCTGTGAAAACTCCGCATTCGGTCCCACCAAAAATCCGCATGATCCGGCGCGCGTCCCCGGGGGATCCAGCGGGGGATCGGCCGCGGCAGTGGCCGCGGATATGTGCCTCGGCGCCTTGGGGTCCGATACCGGCGGATCTATCCGTCAGCCCGCGGCGTTTTGCGGCATTGTCGGCATGAAGCCGACTTATGGCGGCGTAAGCCGCCACGGCGTCATCCCGATGGCCGCATCTCTCAATCAGATCGGCCCCATGGCGCGTACTGTTGCCGATGCGGAGATGCTTTTTGATGCGATCGCGGGTCAAGACCCGCACGATGCCGTCTCAATGGAAATCATAAATCACAATCCGCCGGCCGGCGGACAGATCACACATGACGGGTTGAAAGGAGTCCGCGTCGGACTTCCGCGCGAATATTTTGGGACGGGGTTATCTCCTGCCGTGGAGCAGGCGATCCGCTCCGCGATCAAGGTCATGGAAGACGCGGGAGCAGTGGTGCGCGAGATCAGTCTGCCGCATGCGCCTTTGGCGCTTCCCACATACTACATCGTCGTGCCTTCGGAAGTCTCGGCCGATCTTGCGCGTTTTGACGGCATCCGGTATGCGGGAATCAAGAATCAAGAATCAGGAATTAAGAAGCTCTACGATGTATACGCGCAAACGCGCGCGGCAGGGTTCGGCCCGGAGGTAAAACGGCGCATCATGCTCGGCGTCTATGCGCTCTCCGCAGGCTACTACGATGCATATTATGTAAAAGCGCAAAAAGTACGCACCCTGATCAAGGAAGATTTTGAAAATGCGTTTGAGGACGTGGACGTCATAGCGGGCCCGACGACTCCGACGCCGGCGTTTCGCATCGGCGAGCGTAGCAGTAATCCTCTGGAGATGTACCTTGCGGACATCTATACCGTGGCCGTAAATCTTGCGGGGCTCCCCGCGCTGTCGCTTCCCGCAGGCTTTGTAGAGCAGGAAGGATCGCGTCTGCCGGTCGGGCTTCATCTTATCACCCCGCGCTGTGGGGATCGGAGGCTTTTTGACATCGCCCGCGCGGTTGAAGCCCTGCTCTCAATGCGGTAAAATCCCTATACAGCTATGCCACCGAAGAGAGAAAAACCGGAGCATCGTCCCGCGTATGTATTTTCCGAAATCGCGCTTGCGGCGATCATTTTCATTATTGTCGTCTCCATCATCGGCGCGTATCTTACGCAAGGATTCGGCTGGTATATTGATTTTGTGGACGCATTCGGCAGGTTTTGGCGCAGGGCGCGCCTTATCATCGCCGTCATCGCGATGATGCTCAATGTCGGCCTGGTCATTTTCATCATACAGACCCTCCGCAAGTTTTATCATCTTGTCGAACAACATCCGCTGTTCATCCTCCCTCCTGACGCAGGGCCACGCGAGCGCGCCGTACCGTTTGAAAAAGAGATCAGCGGGGAATGGGCGGGCGTACGCAAATTCGGCGAGTCCAAGAGCCCTTCCGAATGGAATATGGCAATATTACAGGCAGACGCTTTGCTGGATGACGTGCTTCAGCATATGGGTCACGAAGGCAATACCGTCAAAGAGCGACTGGATCTGGTGGATCCGACCCAACTGCCATCGCTTGACCGTGTGCTTTCTGCGCATCGTCTCCGTAACATGGTCGCGCACGATCCGATGGTCCAGCATACCAAAGAGACCATTGATCATGCGCTTGCATCATACGAACTTGCATTCCGCGAGCTTGGCGTGCTCAAAAAAGAAGAGACGCCTCCGCCAGCCGTTGAAATAATTCCTTCATAAACAAAACACCCCGACGGCTATCGGGATGTTTTGTTTATCTCATTGCGGGGCCGGGAATTGCACCCGGGTCTCAAGGTTCTTCCGTACCTTTTCTTTCAAAAAGGAATGGACTATACCATCTTCTCTTTTGGGTGTGCGGCGAGAAGCTCCCATTATAGTCTCTGAACGTCTCCCGCACGAATGAAGCGAGATTTCGCTGCTGATTGCCCAATCCAAAGCATTTTCCGCATTCGCGTCCGCCGTTTCCGGCCCCGCTGTAGCCGCTCTGATTCTAAAGGGGTTTCCAGCAATTTTGAGAGTTTTTCCGCGGCGCGTCACCGCGCCGGGTCACAGTTCTCCTATGAGCCTCGCGAGGTACTTCTCCTCCACCCCGCAAAATAAGTATAGATGTTTTCAAGGAAAAAGCAAGGAGATCATATGACTATTTTGATTAGACGAGTTAAAGGAAAAAATTAGTTGCTGATTTTCATACACTACGGCTTTACTAAG
>CAZYED010000046.1:0-7453 GCA_964646295.1 uncultured Candidatus Saccharibacteria bacterium
CAAAATCATTTCAGAAATACTCTCCGGGAGCAACTAATTTTTTCCTATTAACCGATTAGACTGTACACCCTATACCTGTTATAATTTTAGTATAAGGTTGTACAGATATGGCCAATGTGTTGGTGCGAGACAAAGCAAGGCTACTGCGTTCTGATGGCGCAAGTCTGGACGAGATCGTCTTGAAACTGCGAGTTCCCAAAAGTACCAGTACGGTACTGGTGTCGTGATATTGTGTTGTCCCCGTCTCAACAGCATCGTATTTTTGAAAAACAAAAAATGAGTGGTATAGAAGCGGCAGAAAGGGTACGGCAGAAGAGGATAGCTCTCATAGAAAAATTGAGAAAAGAGGGTGCAAAACAGATCGGGGGATTGTCAGCCAGAGAATTACTGTTGGCGGGGACCGCGCTTTATTGGGCTGAAGGCTATCGGAAAGGGGATGGAGAGTTTGGATTCACCAATTCTGATCCCAACATGATCCGATTTATTATCCGATGGCTCAAAGAGTGTTGTAAAGTAGAGATGGATAGGATTCATGCGCGTATATGCATAAACGCCGTTCATAAAAATCGTATAAAAGAAGTGAAAGAATTTTGGGGAGAAGTAACGGGATTGCCGGAAGGTCAATTTTCTAAACCGACACTTATCAATGTTGCCAGCAAGAAGCGCTACTGGAATTCTGACCAATATTTTGGTACATTACGGGTAAAGGTAAGACGGAGTACGGACTTGCGGAGAAAGATTATGGGCTGGATTGAAGGGTTGGCTAGATAGATTCGGTAATTGCCTGCGTAGTTCAACGGTTAGAACGGAGCACTCATAACGCTCAGAAGGTAGTTCAACTCTACCCGCAGGCAGAATACTAAAGGCGAAACATGATCAAAAAAATCAAAGGCAAATACGTCGTTTTGTCGGAGAGTACCGGGCGGTCGTTTGGCACATACCGGACGCTCGCGGAGGCCAAGAAGCGCCTGCGACAGGTGGAGTTTTTCAAGCATCTTGGCAAAAGTCCGCGCATGAAGAAGGCGCTTCGTAAAAAATCATTGTTAAAATAATCGGTCGGGTTTATGGCACACAAAGACTTGCGGTGGAAGCGGGTACTGCTCAAGCTTTCGGGCGAGACATTGAGCGGCAAGGGAGAATCGGGGCTTGACGTCCATGCGGCCGCGTATATTGCGGGGGAAGTGAAAGCGGCGCAAGCGCTCGGGTGCGAGATTGCGGTGGTCATCGGCGGGGGCAATTTTATCCGCGGCGAGAAGTTGTCGCAGATCGGGATTGACCGCGCGACCGCAGACTACATGGGAATGCTCGGCACCATGATCAATGCGTTGGCTCTGCAGAGCACGTTTGAGCAGAGCGGTCTTTCCACGAGAGTCATGAGCGCGATTGCGGCGTCCGAAGTCTGCGAGCCGTTTATCCGCCGCCGCGCGCTCCGGCATCTGGAAAAGGGGAGGGTGGTCATCTTTGCGGGAGGCACCGGCAGTCCCTATTTCTCTACCGACACTGCGGCGGCCCTGCGCGCGTCCGAGATCGGTGCTGAAGCGATCCTGAAGGCGACCAATGTGGAGGGCGTATACGAGGAAGATCCCAAGAAAAACGCGGGGGCCAAGCTCTTGCAGGAAGTTGATTCGCTTGATATGCTCCGACGCGGACTCAAGGTGATGGATCTGACCGCGGTAACGCTCGCGCGGGAGAACAAAATTCCCACCATTGTATTTGACGTATTCAAGAAAGGGAACCTGGAAAGAGTCCTGCGCGGAGAGAAAATAGGATCCGAGATCAGATAGTATATGCGGGCGTAGCTCAGTTGGGCTTGCGCCAACTGCTTGGCGCAAGCGGGAAATTTAGTGAGCCGTCCCGGCGAGCGTAAAATTTCCCGGGATTTTGCCGAGGGGGCAAAATGAGCGCTTCCCTGTCACGGAGTAATCTGGCAATATAAAGAATATTATGCGGGCGTAGCTCAGTTGGTTAGAGCGCTTCCCTGTCACGGAAGAGGTCGCCGGTTCGAGTCCGGTCGCCCGCGCTTTTAAATATAAAATGCCCATCACGGGCATTTTATATTTGGAATTTCACAAAGAATCGGCAATAATGAGTCTATGGAGTTTGAAGTGGACAGAAAAGCCCTCACGTATGCTCTTGAGCTTATTGCGGCAAGCGTGATTATTGTCGCGGCCGCGGCGTTTCTTGCGCATGAGGGCGTCTTTTTTGGTCGCGCGCCGGAAGAAGGGGATGTCCTGCAGGATTCCGGCATGGAGCTTGCGGACGGCGCTACTGGAGTTGAAGACCCGTTTTATCTTCTGCCTCCCGGCGCCAAGCCCGTGTTTTTGAGCTTTGACGAGCTTCTGCGCAAGCGGGAGGCGCTCATCTGGGACCGGCGCGACTTTGCGTTTGCCGACATGCGGGATGCGACCATGACGTGGTATGAAAAAGGCGTGCCGCGCGCGATCTTTCCTATAGTGGCGGCCCCCAAGCCTGACGGATTTTTTGACATCCCGCAGGGATTTTATACGGCACAGGATAAATCCATACAGCATGTTTCCAAATCCGGCCGCATGCGTCTTTCTTCCGTCGTGTATCTTTTCGGCAATTACATGATCCATGCGGCCACGGCGGCGCGTACGGGCGCGGCGCTCGCGGGAGCGGCGCTGGATGAAACCGGCATACAGCTCGCGCCGAGCGACGCAAAAGATTTTTATGCGCGCGTAGCGTCCGGGACGCCGATCCTGATCTCATACAAGGATGCCGCCCCCGCCATCGGATTTACGTATTTTCGCAAGACGCTCCTGCCGGCCCGCGTGCCCGAAGTGACTGCGGCGTCAGCACTTGCGCAGGACATTGAGACGGGCGAAATCCTTTTTGAAAAAAACAAAAACGACGCGTATCCCACGGCGTCGCTGACCAAGCTCATCACAGCACTCGTGGCGCAAAAGTATGTAAAGCCCGAGCGCGTCCTGACTGTCACGGATGATGCGCTCAAGACGTATGGCGATTCCGCGGGGCTTTCGCGGGGCGAGGCATTTGCGGCGCAAGATCTTTTTTACGGACTCATCCTTGAATCAAGCAACGACATCGCCGCGATGTTTCAGATCGCGGTGCCCGATTTCATCGCGCATATGAATGAGTATGCCGAGTCGCTTGGGTTAACCAAGACATACTTTGAAGATCCGAGCGGCCTTTCGCAAAACAATCTCACGAGCGCTGGCGATCTTTTTATCCTGCTGAAGGAAGTGAACACAAATCATCCAGAGCTTTTGTCTCTTAGCCGCGAGAGGAGGTATACCGTAACATCGCTCAATAAAAAACGTAGGCATCAGTGGAATAACGTCAATTGGCCTGCCGGAGACCCCAGGTATCTTGGCGGCAAAGCGGGCTTTACCGACGAATCCATACAGACCATGGCGGGCATCTGGAGCGCTCGCATGTCCGAATACGGAGCGCGCAAGATCGCGATAACACTGCTCGGCTCTCGCAACCGCGTGCGTGATGTCCGCGCGATCCTCGGGTATCTTGAGCGCGACTTTGTGTACGGGTTTGCCAAAAGCGCCAATGAAAAAGGCAAATCCGCCTCGACAGGCGCATCAGGAGCATCTGTATATCAGGCGGTTATGCCGATGCAATAGCAAGTTTACGGCCGGAAGTATTTTTTGCCTTTGAGTTTTTCGGGCAGGAGATCTTCGTCCGTATACTTCTCATAGCCCTTGCCGTAGCCAAGATCGCGCATGAGCTTGGTCGGAGCATTGCGGAGATTGAGCGGGATTGGCAGATTGCCGTGCTCTTTTGCATCCGCCATGGCCTCAAGATACGCATTGTATACGGCTTTGGTCTTGGGGGCCGATGCAAGATAGATGACGCCATGCGCGAGATTGATACCCGCCTCCGGATACCCGATGGTCTCAACAGCCCGAAACACGGCATTGGCCATGATGAGCGCATGCGGGTCTTTCATGCCGATATCCTCGCTTGCAAATATCACCATGCGCCGCGCGATGAATTTAGGGTCCTCTCCCGACTCAATCATGCGCGCAAGATAATAGAGCGCCGCATCAGTATGGCTCGCGCGCATGCTTTTAATAAATGCGCTGATCGTATTGTAGTGCTCGTCTCCTTTTTTATCGTAGCGCAGATGCTTTGACTGCAGAGTACTCTTTAGCTTCTCAATCGTAATGCCGCCGTAGAGCTCGTACGTGTTTTCAAGCATGGCGATGGCCTGCCGCGCGTCTCCGGCGGACATGGCGATCAGCCAGTCGGCCGCGTCATCCGGCATGGAGTATCCGGTGCGGCCGATGATGGTCTTCATTTCGCGCTCGTTGAGTTCGTTTAGGACAAATACGCGGCATCGCGAGAGAAGTGCGGGTATCACCTCAAAGCTCGGATTCTCGGTGGTAGCGCCGATCAGCGTAAGCTTGCCCGATTCCACATACGGCAGAAGAAAATCCTGCTGTGCTTTGTTAAACCGGTGTATTTCATCCAAAAACAAAATTTTTGGCCCAAGCAAGCCTGCGGGAGAGTATACGATCTTACGTATATCGTCTTTGCCGGCCGACACGGCCGAGAGCTCGTAATAATCGGCTCCAAGCCCCTTGGCATAAATCTTGGCAAGCGTAGTCTTGCCGACGCCGGGCGGCCCCCAGAGGATAAAGGAGAAGAGGTGCTTTTTGGCGATGGCTGTCTCAATCGGCTTCCCGAGGCCCGCCAAATGCTCCTGCCCGACAAAGCCTGCAAGCGTACACGGCCTGATTTTTGACGCCAAAGGTTCCATAGCCGTATGGTAGCAGTCTTTCTCCGGTATTCACAATGCAAGCAGCAAAGTGCAGTTAAACACGCACTGAAGTGGGATTGCAAGAACGGCTATGTACGTGAGGAAGAACTGATCAGTCATACAGTCAAGATCATGGATCAGATTGACCTCAACCAGATCAGTATGCGAGAGAAATTTAAAAAGGAAGTGGATCGCATGCGGAAGTTTCAACGTGCATTCGCAGACGGGAACGATGCCAAGCCGCAGAAGGATATCGACCTGCGAGACTACGCAAAGTATTTACTCAAAGAAGGTAGCGTGACCGAGAAGCGTGAACTGCCGCTGTGCAGTAAGAGTAAGCTCGTTCTTACACGCGGGGTCGTAACACTGGAGAACAAGATTTAAATAGGTCAAGGTCTATGGTGCTTGACAATCAGTTTCATCAGTAATATCCTAATATTAGGATTTATTCGTTATTAATACAAACATATGTCGAAAGAAACATCGGGTTACAAAATCAGCATGAGCGGTAGCGTAATAGTTCCTGAGAAGGAAATCTCCGAAGAGGTTGCTTTGAGGGTGCTCGCATTGATCATGGGTGGCGGGACGAAACAGGTAGATTCAGGTGGAAGCAATTCCCTGAGTTCAATTATAGACGCAGGTGAGGCCTTCGCACAGGACGGAGAACTAACGCCAAAGGCATTTATGGCGAAGAAGAGGCCCTCGTCCGAAATAGAACGCATCACCTGCTTGGCGTTCTACCTAACCAAATACCGTAACGTTTCGGCGTTCAAAACCAAGGATCTTACAAAGCTAAATACCGAAGCTGCACAACCAACGTTTTCGAACCCCACTGTGTTCGCTCGCAATGCAGAGGCGGCCGGGTACCTTGCTAAAGCCGGCGGCGGGAGCAAGCAAATCTCTGATCTCGGAGAGTTGTTGGTGAACGCACTCCCCAATAGAGACCGTGTAAAAAGCGTGCTCGAGGATAATAAAACCAGCCGTAAGCGCCGTAACGCAAAAAGAGCCGCCGTTCGAGCAAGAAAGATTAAGGCGCACGGGAGCATAACTCACTCATGAAAAAGAAAGCTAAGAAAAAAGTTGCCAAGCGCATAACGGTGACAGCGCCGCAGGCGCAAGCCATCCGCAATCTTGCGGAGCAACTCGGCAGGCTTATTGCACTGGAAGGATATAAAAGTTCCTTCTCGCTAACGACGGTGGCCAAGAAGCGGGGCCTCGGCAAATATCTACCGAAGAAGTCCAGCAACAAGAAAGAGGCATTCTTTGAGTTTCTCAAGAACCTTTACTGCCACAAGCCGCGCACTATAAAAATTCTGGTCCGCGAAATACTGCCGAAGGCAATAGAAAATCGGCACAAAAAAGGTGATCCCGTACTTGAAGCGGAAGCACTGGAACTTACTCAGTGTCTCGCTGCACTCAGGATTGATCTTAAGGCGGAGATTGCAGCGATGAAATTACCGAAGGAGCGTCCCAAGACCGTACCGCCGCCTATCGCTGTCCAAAAAATACTCGACACATTTATTCTGCACCCAGCAATGCTACCGGACTGTAAAAAAATGTTCATCGACGGCCATATCAATGAGTCGGTGCGTAAGGCCATGGAGCGGTTCGAAAAGACGGTGCAAGACCTTTCGGGCATACATGACAAACAAGGCCCAGACCTTATGGCGGCAGCGTTTAACGAACAAAGCCCGAAGATACGCTTCAACGCTCTTTCTGCTCCTCAAGAGGTCAACCGCCAACTCGGCTTCAAGCTAACTACGATGGGGCTCATGCACTGGTGGCGCAATAACTTGAGTCATGGCGATGAAGATCATCTGCCGCACTATGACGCTCTCGGTCGGCTTATCATGATGAGCAATTTATTCCACGATTTGGATGCGCGAATAGTTTAACGCAAAACCGCCCCGGATAGGGGGCGGTCGCGTAACACCGTCTCACGTTCCATCGGAGGCGACAGGATTCGAACCTGTGTGGGGCTATGAACCCCGACGGATTAGCAATCCGTTGCCTTAAGCCGCTCGGCCACGCCTCCGTACTATATTCAGGTGTCGCTTCGGTGTAGATAGACACCTTTCCGATGGCCGAACTGTATCATTATTATCGCGTCTCCTCAAGAGGATGTGGTACAATAAAGCCATGACGATGTTCACCTATTCGGCGACTGATCGGGACGGCAAGGTCTCAAAAGGAGAGCGGGATGCCGAGAGCGAAAAAGTGCTTGCGTCCGCCTTAAAGAAAGAAGGCTTGCTTCTGCTTGACGCGCGCAAGCGCGAATCCCTGCAGGCGATCCGTTTTAATATCAACGTCGGGGAGATCATGGGCGCTCTGATGCCGATGCCGCTTTCGGAGAAGATGTTTTTTGCGCGCAATCTTGCGGTAATGATCGCGGCGGGCCTTTCTCTGAATCGCGCCCTGGAAGCTTTGTCCGGCGAGACGACCAATGTCAAATTGAAATCGGTGATTGCGGATCTCAATGCGGCGGTATCGCGGGGGCTTACTCTTGCCGATGCGCTCCGCGCGCATGAGGGTATATTCGGGGAGCTTTTTGTAAGTATGGTAGAGGTGGGGGAGACGACGGGCAAATTGACGCTCGTGCTCAAGCTCGTCGCAAATCAGATGAAGCGCGATGCGACATTGCGCAAGCGCATACGCGGGGCGTTGATGTATCCTTTGATCATCGTCGTGGCTCTCGGC
>CAZYED010000047.1:0-6912 GCA_964646295.1 uncultured Candidatus Saccharibacteria bacterium
GATTCGAACCAAGATGAGCGGATTCAGAGTCCGCTATCCTACCGTTAGATGACCCCGGAATGAATACAAACGCCCTTTGTAAGAGCGTTTGTATCATATCTCCAACCCGTGGATTTTTCAAATACCGACGGCTAGATTTTGAGATATCTGCGGACTGCGATCAGACTTGAGCCGACGCCAAGGATGATACCGGAGCCCGCCATAATGGCAAAAAATTGTCCGAGATTTGAAAGAAAGTAGCTGAAGAGGTTGAAATTCGGCACGAGGAGCGCGAGCTTGGGCGATGAAAGCCACGTCAGCGGGAAAAATACCGCAGTCACGGCGAATGCCGCAACCAGTCCGTACAAAAATCCGCTGATCAGAAAGGGGCCGCGGATGAACCACGCCGTAGCACCCACAAGACGCATGATGCCGATCTCTTCGCGCATGGTGTAGATTGCAAGGCGGATCGTATTAAATGCGACGAGTACCGCGACAAACGCGAGAAAAAGCGCCAACACAGCACCCGATCCCCTGACAGCCGAGGTAATGGAAGAGAGCCGATCAATCACGACCTGATTTTCAAAATAATTTATTTTCTCAACGACGGGATATGATTTTTGCGCAAGAAAATCGCTGATCGCGTTATAGCGCGTGGGGTCGGCCGCGCGGATATTGATACTTGCCTGCAAAGGATTGTCGCCGAGCTCCTCCAGAGCGCTCGCGATCAGCGTGTCGTCTTTGTGAGTCTCGCGAAACCGTGCCAGAGCCTCTTCCCGCGAGATATAAGACACTTCTTTGACATCGGGGAGGGCTTCAAGCTCATCTTTGACCGCCATGATCTGCGCCTCCTGGGCATCCGGGATAAAATACACGCTGATATCAATTTTGGATTCTATGGAACGCAATGCGGTATCCGCGAGCGCTCCGATGAAGACAAGACCGCCGAGCACAAACAATACGAGGCTCAACACCATGACCGTCGCCACGGAAAGCCATGCGTTGCGCTTAAACGTCAAAAATCCCGATAGGATGACGCGCTGTATGGTGATACGTGATGCCATAATGTCTTAGATGGTAGTTGGTAGAAAGTAGGTTGTAGGAAAATAATACCGACAGGTACATCCTACCACCTACGCCCTACTACCTACTTCCCCTATTCCATGTATTTGCCCCGCTTCTGATCACTGACTACCTCTCCTTTATCAAGCACGATCACGCGCTTGTCAATTTTGTTGATCACTTCTTTGTCGTGCGTGGCAAGCACCACGGTCGTGGAAAGCTCATTGATCTTCTGCAAAAGCTTGATGATCTCCCACGTATTGATCGGGTCAAGGTTGCCGGTCGGCTCATCGGCCAGGATGACATCGGGCCTGTTGATGAGCGCTCGCGCGATTGCGACGCGCTGTTTCTCGCCTCCCGACAGCTGATGCGGGAAGTTATCCATCTTGCCCGCAAGGCCGACAAGCTCCAGCACCTGCGGCACGTCTTCTTCTATCTCGGCCATACTCCTGCCCGCAACCTCCATGGCAAACGCCACGTTTTCTGCCGCAGTCCTGTGGGGTAAAAGTTTATAATCCTGAAACACGGTGCCAATCCTGCGGCGGACATGATGCAGGTCGCGGTGCGCGACAGCGCTTACCTCAAGCCCGTCCACAAAAATCGCGCCCTCGCTCGGATCCTCCTCGCGGATGAGCAATTTCAAAAGCGTGGTCTTGCCCGACCCCGATGCCCCGACCAAAGACACGAACTCTTTGGGCTCAATGCGGAGCGTGATATTCCGCAGAGCTACCGATCCGTGGCCGTAAATTTTGGATACGTTATCAAAAAAAATCATACGTTGAAGGTGGAGGGTAGAGTGTGGAGGGCGGAAAATCTCATCTTTTATCTTCGTTTCCTACGTTCACCATGCCACATTCTACTTTCTAATTCTTTATTTCCGCTTCAATAAATTCATCAAGTTCGCCGTCAAGTACTTTATCTATCTGCGCGGTTTCCGTCTCCGTCCGGTGATCTTTGACCATCTGGTACGGATGCAGGACGTATGAGCGTATCTGCGATCCCCACTCAATCTTCACTTTCTCCTGCCTCACGCCGCGACGCTCCTGCTCCTGCTGTTTGATCTGCAATTGATACAGGCGGCTCCGGAGAAGCGACATCGCGGTCTCGCGATTGGCATCCTGCGAGCGTTCTACCTGGCACGCGATCTGTATACCCGTCGGCAAGTGCGTGATCCGCACGGCAGTTTCTCTTTTGTTTACATTTTGTCCCCCGGGACCTGACGAGCGGAAAAAGTCTATCTTCAAGTCTTCCGGCCTGATCTCCACTTCTTCGGGCGCCACAAACTCCGGCATCACATCCACCAGCGCAAACGACGTATGGCGGAGAGACTGGGAGGAAAACGGGCTAATCCGAACCAGACGATGCACACCCGATTCTTTTTTCATGTATCCGTAAGCGTACGCTCCTTTGATCGCAATCGTCGCATTCTTCATCCCCCATCCACCCGGGCCCTGATACTCGCCCCAGTGTTCATGGATCACTTTTACCTTCCAGCCTCTGCGTTCGGCAAACCGTACATACATCCTGACGAGCAGTGCCGCCCAATCCTCGGCATCCTTGCCGCCCGCACCCGCAAATACCGACAGTACCGCGTCCCCTTTGTCATACTTGCCGCCGAAGAAAAGTTCCGTCTCAAGGGCTTTTATCTCTTTTTCAAGCGTCTCGCACCGTACTGCAATCTCGCGGGACATCTCTTGATCCCCCGCGCTCTCCGCGGCAAGCGTCGCAAGTCCCGCGAGAGTATCGGCTTCTGCCTGCATGGCATCCAGACGCGCGGTCTCGCGCTTGAGCTCCGCCAACTCCTGACTGCGCTCGCTCGCACGGCGATTGTCGTCCCAAAAGCCGGGGCGCGCCATCTCTTCTTCAATTTTCAAGATTTCTTGCGTTTTGCCGCCGACATCAAAGACGGTCCGCCAACTGGCGGAGATTATCGGCTATTTCCTGCAGTTTTTCCCGCATGTCATCCATGCTCTCCACTATACCACAAAGCATACGGAGAAAAAAGCCACCGTGGGGGTACATATGCAAGGACGCCGCCAAGAAAAGGCGGCGTCGCGGCTTACGATCGGGCAGGAGTTTGAGTTCCGACCGTATCCTTTATAGACTGTAGGGCCTCGGAGATGGCATGACGCTCATGAAGCTCGCTTGCGAGTTCGGACCGGCCGGCATCATTAAGGCCAAATGAACGCTGATGTCCATGTACCGGCTCAAACATCTGGAGCAAGCCTTCATCCTCAATATCCTCCAAAACACGGGCAATAACCTCCTTCTTTATGATCTTTTGATACATCTTGGAAGGCAAGCCCAATAATGTCCGAAAGACTACGGGGCGCGCCATGCGCCTCGTGTTTTGGAGTATTCTTGAAGAAAAGCCACCTCCCGGATTCGAACCGGGGACCTTCACTTTACGAAAGTGCTGCTCTGCCAGCTGAGCTAAGGTGGCAATTATTTCTCCATCGCCCTCGGAGGGAATCGAACCCCCATCAAGACCTTAGAAGAGTCCTGCTTTATCCATTAAGCTACGAGGGCATAAAGTATTCAATCATTTTCCCTCTCGCTACTTCTTTCTGCTCGCGCGTCTTAAGATTCTTTATTCCGACCACCCCCTTCTCTTTCTCGCCCTTGCCCGCGATCACCGCGTACGAGATGCCCTTTTTTACGGCATAGGCAAGCTGTGCCTGAAAACTGCGGTCTTCGCCAAGATACAGAGCGGTTTTCACGCCCGCCTCGCGCAATTCGCGTGCCATAGCAAGATACTCGCTTTTCAGTTCTTCATCAAGCTGGAAGATCAGCGCATCGGTCAAAGTTTCTTTTTTCTCAATACGCTTGAGTTTTTCCATCGCGGCAAAAAGCCGATCTACGCCGATGGAAACTCCCACCGCCGGAATGTTCTGTCCGGTAAATTTTGCCACCAGATCATCATATCTGCCGCCCCCGCACACACTTCCGATCTCCGGCGCATCCGTCAAAGTCACTTCAAAGACGGAGCCTGTGTAATATGAAAGTCCGCGTACAAGAGAGAAGTCGGCAACAAAGTATTTCTCCGCACCCGGCGCAAGCAGAGCGAGCATGTCACGGATTGATTCATAATCATTTTTTCCCGCTGCCTCCGCTCCTCCGCCGGAGATGAAGTCTATGATCTTTTCTGCCGCCGCATCCCCAAATTCTTGAGCAAGCTCTTTTTTTACTCCCGCATCTCCGACCTTGTCCTGCTTGTCCACCATGCGAAGCACCGCCCAGAGTTTCTCTTCGGGGAAACCCGCGAAATCCGGTAAAGCATTCAGTACTTTGCGGTTATTATATTTGATGATGAATTTCTCAACGCCAAGATTTTTGAATGTGGCGTACATGATAGCCACAATCTCCGCATCCGCATCCAAAGATGCCACGCCGACGATGTCCACATCCGCCTGCATGAATTCGCGGTATCGTCCGGCTTGCTGGCGCTCCCCGCGCCACACATTTCCGATCTGGTATCGCTTAAAAGGCTTGGGAATTTCCGGATTGTCCGCCACAAATCGTGCCAAAGGCACCGTAAGATCAAACCGTAGGGATTCATCCGACTCTTTCTCCTGTGATCCTTTTATATTGAAAATAATCTTCCCCGAATCCTCTTCTCCTCCAGTGAGCACTTCGGTCTTCTGTACCGACGAGGTTTCCAAGGGATCAAATCCAAACGACTCAAACGTCCTGCGGATCACGTCAATCATTCCCTGCTTTGCAATCGCATCGGCAGGCCCATAATCGCGAAAGCCACCCGGCAAATCGGGTTTAATGCGTTTTTTCGCTGATTTTGATTCCGTCATATCTTAGCGTTAAGAATATTGATTACTTGCGGGAATGTCCCGTTTGTCTCTATTGACACAAAGTGAATTCCGAGATTTTCAGCGAATTGCCGATCAGTATCTCTATCACCGCACATGAACGACTTTTTGAGATCAGCAAGTTTTTGCTGTTTTTGCCAGAACATATCTACAAGTCCGGTTTTCGGCTTGCGACAGGCACAGTTATCTTCCGGCATATGCGGACAGATAAATACCCGATCAAACTCAATTCCGTATTCATGGAATATTTCAATCATCCGGTTCTGCGGCCTTTCGAAGTTTTCTCTCGGAAATGAGGGCGCTCCGACACCGTTTTGATTTGATACCAGTATAAGCCGATAACCGGCCGCTTTCAATGTCTTCAGTCCTTCAATCACGCCGTCAAGAATTTGTAATTTTTCAACACTATCCACCTGAAACGTATCTTGCGGCTCATAGATGAGGGTTCCATCCCGGTCAAGAA
Source organism: uncultured Candidatus Saccharibacteria bacterium (assembly GCA_964646295.1). GTDB lineage: Bacteria > Patescibacteriota > Minisyncoccia > Sungbacterales > HO2-52-23 > 2-02-FULL-52-23. The sequence goes on from CAZYED010000047.1 coordinate 5,329, forward strand.
ACGCATATTTTTTATATGATTGCATAGTATTCTTACCTTATCTCTATTGCCCTTTTATGTCCTTCCAGGCCTTCTACTTCCGCCATAACGCTGACAGTATTTTTTAGGCGTCGTGCACCCTCACGCGTCAGCTTCTGGAACGTGACCTGCTTGATAAAACTATCCACTGATACGCCGCTGTATGCGCGCGCATATCCGTATGTCGGAAGCGTATGATTCGGACCGCTCGCATAGTCACCCGCAGATTCACACGAGTACTGCCCGATGAACACGGATCCCGCATTGATAATCCTCTTAAGATAGCGTTCCGGGTTACTCATGTTCATGATCAAGTGTTCCGGTGCGTACGCGTTGGAAAATATGATTGCTTCTTCTACACTGCTCGCTATCAGTACAAAGCTTTTTTCAAGCGCCTGCGCGGCGATTTCCCTGCGGGGAAGTGTTACGAGTTGTTTCTTTACTTCAGCAAGAATATTCTTTGCGCTTCGGTTATCGGTTGCGACAAGAACTACTTGGGAATCAACCCCGTGTTCTGCCTGCGAGAGAAGATCGCTCGCAACAAAATCAGGACGCGCGTATTTGTCTGCAATGACCAACAACTCTGTCGGTCCTGCAGGAAGATCAATCGCGGCGCCCTTCGGATCAAGCGCCGTCAGCATTTTCGCCGCAGTAACATAACGGTTTCCGGGGCCGAAGATTTTGTCTACTTTCGGGATCGTTTCAGTTCCGTATGCCATCGCGGCAATCGCCTGTGCCCCGCCGACCTTGAATATTTTCGTAATGCCGCACTGCCAGGCAGCAAAAAGAATACTATCCGGAATTGTGCTGTCTTTTTGCGGCGGTGTGCAAAGGATAATTTCTTTGCATCCGGCGATTTTCGCCGGTATGCCGAGCATAAGTACGGTTGAAGGCAAGGGGGCTGTGCCGCCTGGAATATAGAGGCCTACTTTTTCAATAGGACGCGCCTCACGCCAACAGCGCACGCCTTTTATGGTTTCCACAATCGGCATTTTGGACACTTGCGCCCGGTGGAATTTCTCTATGTTGGCATATGCCACGGCACATGCCCTCTTGAATGCGGGAGAAGTGGCACTGTAGGAGTTTTTAATCTCTTTTTGGGTGGTGCCCAGTTTTTCTAATGTCACATCGTCAAACTCTTTTATATAACGGCGTACTGCCTTGTCTCCATTCTTTCTCACATCCTCAATAATCGTTTTTGCCACAGGAAAAACAGTGCCGAAATTATTCGCTGGCCTTTTGCAGATATTTTTTATCTGCGGTTCGTTTAATGCGTTGAGATAATATTTCTTCATAGGAATAAAGGTGGGGCACAGAGATTGCGTGTTCCACGCAATCTCTGTGCAGTTATGGTTAGGAGAGAGGAGTCATCGGGAGCCCCTTGGACCCGACGAGGAGAAGATGAGAGGTAAAGAGCGTTTCAATTGCGATCAGACCGTTCCGACGCAATGTATCTCCAGTCTCAACCTGGGCCATCGCAAGATCAGTTCCGGCGAAAAGATGGATCTCTTGGTTAATAGGAAAAAATTAGTTGCTCCCGGAGAGTATTTCTGAAATGATTTTGTA
>CAZYED010000048.1:0-6835 GCA_964646295.1 uncultured Candidatus Saccharibacteria bacterium
GCCGCACTCGAAATGCGGTATACCCGAAAGGGTATCGGAGGTTCGAATCCTCCCGTCTCCGAACGATTGAGCGCCCGTTCGAGAGACCGTCTCGGATGTGGTAGCGATGATCCCTATATACCCTAACTTACCAAATACAAAATATTATGAACAATTTGTTGCCTATCCCTAGGATATCTAGTAGGGCACTAAACAAAAATACAATTGAGTGGGGGATTCCAGATAAAATGAACGTTAGTTTTATGTTAGTTGAAAGAGTGGGATATTTCTTCGTTGCCAAAGTTAAAGTAGATAAAAAACACTGGTGGAGCTCTTCGCATAAAATATTCACTACCTCGGGCCAGAATATCTTTGAAATAGTACCAAAGATTCAACACTTTTTAAGACAACATGGGTATTATATAGATCCTGGTACAATTGAGTTTGGTGAGGTTGTCGGTTTCACTGATAAATGTCCGAGTTGCGGTTCAAAAAATATAAAGGCCGAGGAAACGGGGAAAGATTTTGCAAAATGGAAACCGGAAGGTAAGGAAGCTGTAAAGCAAGATAGCATCACAAAAAGAAGATATTCTTGTTGGAATTGTAAACATACATGGGAGGTTAAATATTAATCTGATTTCCACAGTTGACAGTAAGAATTTCAAGTATATACTTTAGGACAGTAGGTTGATCGCAATGCGACAGCCCTGAAGTAGCGCCACAACTTCGGTGACCCACTGCGTTCGTGCGAGGCGACTCGCTTACTGGGATTGATAAAATCACGCTGAACGGTTCCTAGGTCTGATCTGCCAATCACTCGGGAGTGAGTTGGGTCCCGCTTTTAAGACGGCAAGGAGATTAACAGGTGTACCCATCCAAAAACTCCGATTCATAGAAGACAAAGGTTGATTCCGGCATTGAGCCGGAGTTTTTGTTTCAAAACCCCTATTAGATACCATGACCGACCCCAATCAAATAGCACTCTGGAAATTAGCTCAAAAGCCCTTTATAATGCTTGCATGAGCAAAGTCCTGGACTGACTCACACCGAACGAATATTTTTATCGTGAGACAACATTTTTGATATGCGTAAAGTAATTTTTCTCCTTGTAGGATGTATTGCTGTCGGGGCAATCGTCTGGGCAAGCATTTTTGCGTATCGCAATCTGCGGGGGATCGGGCCGGCGCTTGCTCCTGCGGCGTCTGATATCGCGGAGCTTGCCGCGGAAAATAAAACGGGATTGCCGCTGAAAATCCCTGATGGGTTTTCCATTGAGATTTTTGCAAAGAACTTATCGGGCGCGCGCGTCATGAAGTTTGATTCCGCAGGGAACCTCTATCTGTCTCGGACGGGGGAGGGGATTATTACGCGTCTTGACATGAAAGACGAGCGGGTAGTCCGCCGGGAAGATATTTTGACGGGGCTTCGCAAGCCCCATGGTCTTGCGTTTGACCCGAGTGATCCGCGCATGTTGTATTATGCCGAAGAGCATCAGATATCGCGTATTGATCTCTCCTCGGATGCGACGGAGAAAATCGCTGATCTCCCGTCAGGTGGCGGGCATTTTACGCGTACGCTCGGCTTTGGTCCCGATGGGCGGCTGTATGTTTCTATCGGTTCATCGTGCAATGTGTGCCGTGAGCAGGACGAGCATCGCGCCGCGATATGGTCGCTCAATAAAGATGGAAGTGATTTCAGACTTTTCGCGCGGGGGCTTCGCAACTCCGTGTTTTTTACGTGGCATCCGGAGACGGAGCAGATGTGGGCGACGGAGATGGGGCGTGATTTGCTCGGCGATGATATTCCGCCGGATGAAGTGAATATCATAACAGAGGAAGACCCCTCGACTAAGCTCGGGGTAAAAAACTACGGCTGGCCGACTTGCTACGGCAAAAATATCCATGACGCGGCGTTTGATAAAAATACGTATATCCGCAATCCGTGTATGGAGCCGTTTGAGCAGGGGAGCGCGATAGATATTCCGGCGCACTCGGCTCCGCTTGGGCTTGCATTTATACCCAACTCCTGGTCCTCGGAGTATCGCGGCGATCTGCTTGTCGCGTATCACGGCTCATGGAATCGCAGTACGCCGACGGGATACAAAGTGGTGCGTATGAAATTTGATGCGGCCGGCGCGTATGAGGATGCGGAGGACTTCATTTCAGGGTGGCTGGTATCTGCGAGCAACGCACTTGGCAGGCCAGTGGATCTCGTGTTTGGCCCGGACGACGCGCTCTATGTCTCGGACGATAAGGCGGGCGTGGTGTATCGCGTCTTTCCGCAAAAGGTCCAGTAACGACTTGTCAGTCTTTTCTGGACGGATGGGTGTCAGAGCATGTCTGAAAATCCCATATTCTACTGCAATTTCGTAGCGAAAGAGGTTTTCAAACATGCTCTAGCGCGATATAATCGTGCCAGTTCATACATCTGCTTTTCGCGGATTCTTTGTGAAAGGAGCAGGCCGTGTTCCCCGTCTTTTTAAAGACATTGAACTATCGGCGGATGACCGCAGACGGTATCGTATTTCTGCTCTATACCGTATATACGGGATGGATCCTCGTAGTGTACGAATGGCATTTTTGCGATTTGGTGGTCGGGCAGGTAGCCATGCTTCGCATGATGTCAGGCGTGCCGCGTACGCTTCTGGGATTTTTGTTCTGCGGGGCCATGGAGGAAACGATCCGAAGGCGCATCAAAGGGGAAACCCCGAGTCTCGTACGGAGCACTGTGGCGGCTACCCTGGCACTTTGTCTTTTTCAGTTGCCGATTTACATCACAAGTGCCATGATCATGCATCTTGGCGCGGAGCAGATACTGATCACCTGCGGCATCTATATCGTGATTGATATCATGTTCGGGTGGTCGTATGCCGTATTGCTTGATCGCATGCGCAGGCGGTTTGGTGTCGTTGTGGAAGCGCAGTCAGGAGCCGTTCGGTGAGGATTCACTGGACGGCTTTTCAAATGTGGGAGTGTATGGTACGGTCTTGCGATTTAGCTGAAAAAAGCGTACGATATGAGGCAGAGAAAGCTATGAATTGGGCAAGTCCGTATCCTTTTTTTATTTTGGCCGCGATTGTGATCGCGGGTTTTGCGGTGCTTGCGCGGGTGCTCGCGCGGATGAATAAGAAGATGAAGGTATTGCTTGGTACCGCACCGGAGTCCTCGGGAAATATCGTGCATGACGTACTGCACAGAGTGATGCGACTTGAAGCGCATGTTGAAAATATGGAACCGCGGCTTGCCGCATTGGAAGCGATTGCAGCACTCGCGGTGCAGAAGGTGGGGTTTCTGCGCTTTAATCCGTTTCAGGATACCGGCGGCGACAACAGCTTTATCGTTGTCTTGCTTGATCACGCCGATAACGGTTTTATCCTATCATCGCTTTATATGCGCGAGGGTACGCGCTTGTACGCAAAAGCCGTGGAGCGGGGTGCGGTGCGCTCTCCGCTGTCGGATGAGGAGCGGAAAGTACTGGAAGACACCATCAGCAAGAATTAAGAAGCATGAATCAAGAATGTAGCACCTCCCCCTGATTCTTTATTCTTGCTTCTTGATTCAGAACTATGAGTATGAAAAAAAATACTGAAAAGAAAGGAGAAACACAGAAAAAAGCAAGACCCCCCATTGTCGTGGTGGTGGGACATATTGATCATGGCAAGACCACGATTCTTGATTGGTACCGCAAGTCGCGCGTGACGGCGGGGGAGTCGGGAGGCATTACCCAGCATATGGGCGCGTATGAAGTCGTCGCAGGCACGCGGCGTTTTACGTTTATTGATACGCCGGGCCATGAGGCGTTTCCGCGCCTTCGCGTCCGCGGAGCCAAGATCGCCGATATCGGGATTCTGGTCGTGGCGGCGGACGAGGGCGTGAAGCCCCAGACGCGCGAGGCGATCGCGGTACTGCGCAAAGCGGAGATTCCTTTTGTCGTGGCGTTTAACAAATCCGACAAGCCGGATGCCAATCCCGAGCGCGTCAAACAGGAGCTTGCCCAAGAAGAAGTATTGGTTGAATCATACGGCGGGCAGGTGCCATCCGTATCTGTGAGCGCCAAGACCGGCGAGCACATGGACGATTTGCTTGAGACGCTGGGCCTGCTCGCGGAGCTTGAGGAGCTTGAATGCGATCCTGCGCTCCCCGCCGAAGGTATTGTGCTTGAAACCGAAATGGATCCGCGCCGCGGCGTTTCCGCGACTCTGCTCGTGCGCGACGGGACGCTCCATAAAGGAGATATCGTGGTCATTGGGAGGCATGAGGAGGCTGTCAAAATTCTTGAGGATTCTAGCGGTCGCGCCGTCGCATCGGCGGGACCTTCGTCTCCGGTGAGTATTGCGGGTTTGGGCAGGGCTCCTGCGGTAGGGGATGTGTTTCGGGCATTTGCATCGCACGATGCGGCCGCGGAATTTATCCGTACGATACCCGCCGATGAGGACGCATCCCCCAACGGTACTGTATTCGGCGAGAAGACCAAAGGCGAGGGAGGGCGCGCCGTTTTCACGATCATCGTCAAAGCGGATGTATTCGGGTCGCTGGAAGCATTGCGCGATGCGCTGGCAAATCTATCGGGCGAGCAGGTGGCGGTCAGGATTTTGTGGAGCGATATCGGGGATATCAATGAGACGGATATCAAACGCGCGGCGGCTACGCACATGGTGACAATCGTGGGATTTCGCGTGCGCGCGACTGCGGGCGCGCGGGAGCTTGCACGTACCCAGAAGATACGCATCGTGAGCGGAGACGTGATCTATGACCTCATTGACCGCGTAAAAGAGACGATCATAGAGCTCATTCCTGCGGAAGTGAAGCGGATTGATTTGGGCAAAATCAAAGTACTGAAAATCTTCAGAAAAGAAAATGGAAAACAGGTCGTGGGCGGCCGCGTGACAGAAGGCAAAGCCGTAAAAGGCGCCCGATTTGACCTTGTCCGTATGCGCGATATCGCGGGGGGCGGCACGATCGCGGGTCTCCAGCGCGAGCACGCGCCTGCCGAGGAAGTCGTACAGGGATTTGAATGCGGCATCATGACGGAAGGCCGCGGGCAGATAGAGGAGGGAGACGAGCTTGTCATGTGGCAGGAGGAGACAAAGAAGATCGTTTTTTAGAGCGTATCTCAAGAAAAGCAGTATGGCATCACCCCGGCGCATAGAAAGATTGAGCGAGCTTTTTCGTGAGCAGATCGCGGGCATTATTGACCGCGAAGTTGAGTTTGCCGAGGGGGCGTTTGTTACCGTAACACGAGTTGAGATATCTCCGGACGCGCGCCACGCCAATGTCTATATCACGGTGCTTGGCGGGGAGCGGCGCGATGCGCTCGCCATCTTGGAGCAAAATGTGTATCATATTCAGCAGATCATCAATCGCACAATGCGCATGCGTCCGGTTCCGAAGATCCGGTTTGCGATTGACGAGGCGGAGGAGAGGCGGGAAAAAGTTGAGGAATCTCTCGCTACATTGAAGCAAAAAAAAGAATTATAGTGCGGCGCGGTGCGGGTAAGTTAACGCGACGGTCTGTCCCGCATAAAAATCTGGCATGGTAGCCAAGTGGTAAGGCGAAGCTCTGCAAAAGCTTTATACGCGGGTTCGATTCCCGCCCATGCCTATTAGGTAAACGTGTATAAATATACTTGTAAGTGCCTCTACCATTTTGTATAATAGGAGGCAATGAGGAAGCCACGATGGAGTGAACAACAACTAAAAGAAGCGGTAAAGACAGCAAGAAGTTTAAGGCAAGTGATCGCACGCTTTGGTCTCGTTGAGGCGGGAGGTAATTATGCACAAATCAAGAAATACATTCGTCTCTATGGAATAGATACCTCACATTTTTGTGGGAAGGCATGGAATAAGGGATTAAGAGGCATTGGGAAACCACGGATACTTCTAGAAAATATTCTTGTTCAGGAGAGTGAATATCAGAGCTACAAACTCAAGAAACGTTTATTTGCTTCAAATCTTAAAACTCCAAGGTGTGAAGAGTGCGGATGGGCAAAAACTTCTGATGATGGAAGGTTGCCTTTGGAACTTGACCATATCAACGGTGATAGCAGAGACAATAGATTAGAAAATTTGAGAGTGCTGTGCCCAAACTGTCACAGTTTGAAACCTACCCATAGAGGACGAAACAGAAAAAAACGGGCGAGTGGCGGAACTGGCATACGCGCGACGCTTAAAACGTTGTGAGCGCAAGCTCTTGTGGGTTCAAATCCCACCTCGCCCATTGAAAATGAAATTATGCCGGAGAATATGAAAAAAGGGCATGATTATATCGGTGTCGGGGTGACGTTTTACTGCCATGACGGGACAGGCAGGTTTGTGATGGGCAGGAGAAGCGTCAATGCGCGTGATGAACATGAAAAATGGGATTTGGGAGGAGGGGGAGTTGAATTCGGAGAATCGGCGGAAGATACGGTCATACGGGAAGTGATGGAAGAATACGGCGCACAGATGAAAGAATGCGAATTTTTGGGATACATGGATGTGCATCGCGAGCAGACGGGAACTCCGACACATTGGATTTCGCTGGCATTCAAAGTGCTCGTGGATCCCGCGCAAATTCGTAATGCGGAGCCGGATAAATGCGATGAAGTGCGATGGTTTACTTTGAATGATCTGCCCGACGATATTCATTCACAGCTACCGCAGTTTCTTGAGCGTTTTAGAGGGATGCTCTCATAAGCGCCATTTCAAAACTCCTCCGACAATCGGAGGAGTTTTGAAATAGTATGCGGCCAGCGAGAATCGAACTCGCGTCTCAACCTTGGCAAGGTCGTGTTCTACCACTAAACCATGGCCGCAAATTTTATGCCGCGGGTCAGAATCGAACTGACGACGCCAGCCTCTTCAGGGCTGCGCTCTAC
>CAZYED010000049.1:0-6788 GCA_964646295.1 uncultured Candidatus Saccharibacteria bacterium
TGTGAACTCCGAAGGAGGGTGCGAGCCTCAATTCAATAGTTTACCTATCGTATGCCCGCGCACAAATCCTGTCAAGAGCGTTGCAGGCAGTCTTCAAAAGGCTCTTACTTGTGAGGGATATTTAACAAGACTTGATTATTTTATTTTGCGTTTGGCACGCCACTCGGCGATTTTTTTTTGGTCTCCGGAGAGCAGTATTTTGGGTACGCGGTATCGCCTGCCACGCCATGTAAAAACTTCCGGCCGCGTATAGACCGGCACGCCGATACCATGCCGTTTTTCTTCAAGCGATTCATGACTGCCGAGCACTCCCGGAATATGCCGCGATACCGCGTCTATGACGATAAGCGCCGGAAGCTCGCCTCCTGTCAGCACGTACGGCCCGATGGAAACAGCTTGTAGGTTGTAGCTTGTAGCTTGTAGGACTTTTACGATACGTTCATCCACGCCCTCGTATCTGCCTGCGATCATCACGATCTGGTCATATTTTTTTGCCCAATCAATAGCCATTTTTTGAGTAAACTGCTTTCCCGATGCCGAAAACAAAATGACTTTTGTTTTTTTTCTGATTCCTGCCTGCCCCGTTGCTCCCGACTTGTCGGAATGCTTCGGGGATTCCTTATTCTTGATTCTCAGGATACTATCAAGCGCGCGCGAGAGAGCCTCCACTCCAAGCACCATGCCGGCCCCTCCTCCGTACGGCCGGTCGTCCACTTTTTTGTGCTTTTTATCCGCGCTAAAGTCGCGCAGGTTGTGCGCATATGACTGGATAAGTTTTTTCTCCCGCGCGCGCTTGATGATTGACTCATTCATATACGCATCAATCATCTGCGGGAAAATTGTAATGACATCAAAACGCATATCGTAACGGTACATTATTTTCCTCCCCAAATCAAAATCCCCCGAACACTCGGGGGATTTTGCAGTGTACGAATCAAATCTTCAAATCATCCACGACGTCGTCAATGTCGCGCATCACGCGCGGCTGGCTTTCGTGGGTTCTTGGCGCCTCATTGCGCGATGCCTCGTCCCGCATCATGCGCGGGCCGCGACCGCCTTCGGGCTCCTCAATCTTGAGATTCACTCGGGCATTGTGCTTGATGCCTACGACGCGCAGAAGCGAACGGATCGCCTTTGCGGTCTGGCCCGAGCGCCCGATGATCTTGCCCATATCCGCAGGATCTACTTTGAGCGTGAGCAGGACGCCCATCTCATCAACCTTGCGGTCGGTCTTCACCGCGTCGGGGTTGTCCACGAGCGCGCGCACCATAAAATCAAGAAACTCCTGGTCCTGTGGCATTTGTGCCATACGGTATCTGTGCTTCAAATTTCTACACTCAGCGCTACGCCGTCGGGCTTCACATCCGAACGCAGATTCTTGAAAGCTGTATCAGTAACTCTGTAATTCGACCTTTCTGAAAATCAGTAATGTATCTGAATCGTATCCTACTCTGATGCCGGCACTATACAGCCGCAGGCGCGGTTTCTGCAGTCTTCTTGGCCGCTTTCACGACATGGATTTTCTTGCCCTGTATGACGCCTTTTGCAATCAGGAGATTCTGCGCGGTCGGGGACGCCTTGGCGCCTTTGCTCATCCAGTACAAAATCCGGTCGTTTTTCAAAACGGTTTCTTTTGTCTTCGGGTGATATGAGCCGAGCAATTCAATACCTCCGGATTTGGGCTTTGAGTGCTTTTCCGTAAGCATCAGCCGAAACGCCGGATCGTTCTTCCTGCCAACCCTCTGAAATCTAATCATTAACATGATTTTGAATATATCATGCTTCTTTCACTACGACAACTTGACAAATATTGATAAATAGTATATAAAATTAATAGATCTTCTAACCTTTACATGTCTCACGGAGGGTACGGCCATGGATCGTCATAGTACAAGAGTTTTTCAAGACCTTCTTAATGTTTGCAGAGAGTACGTTATCCTCTCCTGCCGCGTGCATCACAACGCACGCGGTGTAGAAGAAATCCGCGGAGAGCTAAGCCCAGCTCCGCCACAAAGCCAGAAAGACTGGCAAGGAAGTAGCGGCCAGATAGGTGGGACATGGCAGGTCAAAAATTTTGAATTCTGCGAGGGCGATGTCGCCGTCGTCGTCCTTCCAGAAACCAAGGATGACCTGCCTATGATCATCCTGTCGTAATCCGTCGACAGATCGTACGCCCCAGGCATCCGCCCGGGGCATTCTTAATTACTCATTTTCAACATTTTCTACGATCGTAAAAAATGTTGAAAATAGGGTATATGCATTTTTTCACCTGTTTGTATACTCCTTTGCGTCTTCAAGCTTGAGCGACAGGAGACGCGATGTGCCGTCGTCGCCCATCGTAACGCCGTAGAGTACGCCCGCGCACTGCATGGTTTCGCGATTGTGTGTGATGACGACAAGCTGGGTTTTCTTGGCAAGTTCTTGCAAAATGGACGCATAGCGGCGCGAATTGGCTTCGTCCAGCGCCGCGTCGGTTTCGTCTAGCACCAGAAACGGCGGGGGATTCACTGCGGCGATCGCAAAAAGCAACGCTACGGCCGTCAGCGCCCGCTCGCCGCCCGAGAGCATCGCGAGTCCCTTGATGCGCTTTCGCGGCAAATCCACGTCTATTTCTATCCCCTCCTCTTCATCTTTTTCTTCGCCTTCAATACCTTCACTCATTTCCTTGTTGCTTGTCTCTTGTCTCACGATACTTAATCGCGCCGATCCCCCATTGAAGATGATTTTGAAATAATCGTGGAATTCCGATTTTATTTTTGCAAACCCTTCCTTAAAATCCTGCCGCACGCGAGTATCAAGCTCTTTGATCAGAGTCTTGAGAGATGTGTGTGCGGACTTCAAGTCTCCAAGTTCGCGCTCCAAAAATGCATGCCGCGCCTCCGTCTCCTCGTATTCTTTGGCGACCGACTCGTCAATTCCTCCGATTTCTTCAAGCTTCAGCCGCATGCGTTCAATCTTGCGGCGAAGCTCTTCCTGCGGCATGTCGGGGTAGTCTTCACTCGCCCCTGCCGCAGTCCCGTCGTGACCCATTTCGCGCCGCTCGCGCGCGTATGCTTCCTCGCGCTCGCGGAGACGCCCCTCCTCAAACTTCAGCCGCTCAAGCGCCAGCATGACTTCCCGCTCCTGATCGCGCAAAGCGCGGAGCGCCGTATCCTGCGCGCGGATCGTCTCGTATCCTGCGCGCGACGCCTCGCGCATGACACGCTCCGACTGCTCGGCTTTGGCAATCTCATCTCCCAGCAGGGCGAGTTTTTCCTGCAGAGCGCGTATGGGGGCGTCAAATTCATTCCCGTCCGCGCGAGACTCTCCTCCGCGCGAGACTCTCCGTCCGCCTTCCGCGTCATCCAGCACGTTTTCTATATCTTCCAGGAGCGCGCGGAGCTGTGCGCGCAGAGCATCGGAGTCTTCCTCGTCCTCAATCACCGCGCGCGCTTCGTTGACGAATTGCCGCATCTCGTTGCCCAGATCGCGCATGTCATCGGGCCGGGCGGCAGGGCGCGCGCCAGCGCCCGCATCGCGCTTGCCTTCAAGCCTGCCAAGCTCCCGCTCCAGTTCCCGCCGCCGCTCCTGCAATTCTCCAAGTTTTGAGACGATCCGCTCCTCGGGTTTTGCGGGTGCTAGCGTGCGCTCCGCCGACGCGATCTCCTGCTCCGTTTTTCCGATCGTGCGCTTAAGCACATCGCGTTTTTCAAGCAGGGGAGCCGCGGCCCTTGCGGCCGCGGCTACTTCCGCCGCGATCGCGCGCTTCTCGCGCACAAAATACGCCGCCTGCATTGCGGCAAGTTCGCGCGTCATCTCGCCGCGCATTTCCGCGCGCCGCGCCTGCGTTTTCAAAAATTTCAAATGCGGCGCGATCTCGCGCAAAAGCCCCTCCACCTGCTCAAGATTGCGCACCGTCGCATCAAGCTTGCGCTCGGCCTCGTTTTTTTTCAGCTGATATACGCGCAGGCCAAGCGCCTCCTCCAGCATCTCGCGGCGATTCCGCGGCGATGCAAGCAAAATTCGATCTACTTCGCCTTGGCCGATGAGATTGTGCTTTGCCTCGCCGAGCCCCAGGCGCGCGCCAAGCTCCACCACGTCTTTGAGCCGCACGGCAGATCCGTTGAGCAGATATTCATTACTGCCGTCCCGGAAAATCTTGCGTCCTAGCGCCACTTCGTCAAATTCAATCGGGATCGCGCCATCGCGGTTATCAAAAAAAAGCGTCACCGACGCCTTGCCCATGCGCGGCACTTCTGGCGATCCGTTCCAAATCAGATCCTCGCCTTTTTTGCCGCGGAGCATCTTCATAGACTGCTCGCCGAGCACCCAGCGGATGCTCTCCGCGATATTGGATTTGCCCGAGCCGTTGGGCCCCACCACCGCCACGATCCGCGACGGAAATTCCAAAACCGTCGTTTTTGCAAACGATTTAAACCCCGAAAGTTCCAAACGCATCAGATGCACACACGTATAGTACTCGCATTTTTTATCCCCATCAACCCGTAATTGACTTTACGAGGCCGGGTCTCGTAAGATGGAAATATGGCACGGAGGAAAACTGTCTTTACAGAAGAAGGTATCTATCACCTTTGTAGCCGAGGCGTCGAGAAACGAAAAATCTTTCTCTGTGAGAAAGATTACTTCCGATTTGTCCATGATTTGTATGAATTCAACGATGAGGCGCCCGCCGATAATTTATATTATAAAACCCCAACTCTTCAATCTTACGAGACCCGGCCTCATAAACATAGAAATAAACGAAAGCTTCTCGTAGAACTTCTCGCGTTCGCCCTCATGCCCAATCACTACCATCTCCTCGTCCGGCAGGTATGCGAAAACGGTATCGTGCGCTTTTTACATAAGTTGGGTTGTGGGTATGCAATGTATTTTAATCAAAAATATCACCGAACCGGATCTCTTTTTGAAGGAAGATTTAAGTCAGTATTGGTAAAACAGGAAGCGCATTTTTTGCATCTCCCCTTTTATATTCATGCCAACCCTCTGGATCTGAAGTTTCCGACATGGCGGCGGCGCGAACTGGCCAAACCGCAGGAAGCGATGAAATTCCTTGAAAGTTATCGCTGGAGCAGTTTCCCCGACTACATCGGTAAACGAAACTTTCCCTCGGTAACACAACGAGCATTCCTTTCCGATACTTTTGGCGGGCCGAAGCAGTATCGGACAACAACACTCCAACTTCTGAAAGAAATGCAACTAGATACGATTCGCGATGTCGCTCTTGAACCGATTGATGAGTAATTTATATTCCTATGAGACCCGGTCTCATAGGAATTAGGTGCATGATAAGATTTCTCTGTATAAATTCTGCCGGGATCAAGCTTCAGTCGAAAAAAGATTGCAAATATTGGATAACATAAAGAAAGGAAAGGACATTGGTTACAATCAAGGCCGGTATCAAGTAACGATTTTTTCCTCATGGGGGAGCTCTCCGATTCCTATAAATATCCGTAGCCTAATTAGAGAGCTAGGGATTATGAGGATAAATAAGAGCAGGTTCATAATAGCGATCAACCCCACCCCTTCGCTTGCAGGCCGTTGCGAGCGGCTTCTTCCTGTGCGGACTGTTTGCTCGGCCCTTCGCCTTCGGCGACCAGCTCGTCTTTCAGATACACGCCGACCACGAAATGCTTGTCGTGATCCGGCCCCCACTCGCGCATGACTTCATACGTCGGCGTAATGCCGGCGCGTTCCTGCGCTTCTTCCTGAAACAAAGATTTGGGATCTTTGTAGAGCTTTTTCTCAAGCATTTCGCCCGTGCGCGAAAGCACCACGCGCGTGATGAAATCGCGCGCGGCGTCATACCCCTGATCCAGATGTATTGCGCCGATCAATGCCTCCATGGCATTGGCAAGGATATATTGGCGCGCGCGGCCGACGTCTTTTGCCTCTCCGCGGGAGAGGAGAAGAAAATCGTTGATTTTAATGTCTACGGCGACATCCGACAACATCTTGGCATTGACCAAAGCCGCGCGAAAACTCGTAAGCTCCCCCTCGGGCTTGTCGGGGAATTTTTCATACAAGGCCTCGGTCACCACAAGCTCAAGCACGGCATCCCCCAAAAATTCCAGACGCTCGTTATGCCCCGTACGCGAGTCGGGGTTCTCGTTCAGATACGAACGGTGAGTAAGCGCCTGCAGGAGCAGGTCTTTGTTGCTAAAACTAAGTCCGAGCGATTTCTCAAGCCCCTCCGGATTGCTCTTTGGCATTGTCAGTCTTGTTTATTTGATCATTGGTCTTCTTTGCCGGTTCGTCTCTTTTGGGATACTCTTTGCCCGGCTCCCCCATTTCGCGATACACCGTGCCGAGTACGCCGTTTACAAATCTGCCCGACGATTCGCCGCCGAATGACTTGGCAAGCTCAATCGCCTCGTTGATCGCGACTTTCGGAGGCACTTCCGCGTGATCCCCGAAAAGCAATTCGTAGAGGCCGAGCCGCAGGATCGCACGATCCGCCGATGTAATCTGCTCAATCGGCCATTCGGGAGCGGCCTGCGTAATGACCCGGTCAATCTTGGGCAGGTGATCCACCGTACCCTTGATCAGGCGGTCAATAAAAGGATATTCCTCATCAAGGCCGACGCCGAATTCTTTTTTGTTGCGTTCTACGATCTCGTCAAGCGCATCCGGCTTCTTGCCGTTGAAATCCCACTCAAAAAGCGCCTGCATGGCGATGGATCGCGCTAAATGACGTGATGCCATAGTGCCTCAGGTGGTAGTTGGTAGGAAGTAGGTTGTAGGAAAATAACGTCAACAGGCAGGTCCTACTACCTACTACCTACTACCTA
>CAZYED010000050.1:0-6297 GCA_964646295.1 uncultured Candidatus Saccharibacteria bacterium
GCTATGGAAACATCCCGTGGCCCTGACGACCAAGGACGCGCAAAACAATGAAGTAAATCTGACCGCAAAGCCAAGCTAGATCCAATGGCTGCGCGGACACAAACAATATGCGCCGGAAGGTAACCCCTCCGGCGCTTTCCCATTCTCAAAACTCCGAAACAAAGTCGTTCCCATCACTCGTGAAATTAATATCGCCATCGCGATCGGTACGAAAGATTTTAATTCCAAATTTTTCAAGCGTATCCAGCGTCTGCTGATGGGGATGACCGTAGCGATTGTTTTTGCCCGCAGAAATCACTGCGATCTTGGGCGCAACCATCCGCACAAAGGCACTCGCTGTGGATGTCTTGGAGCCGTGGTGGCCTACTTTCAAAATATCTGCGGCGACATCGGCAAGCGACATCAGCAATTTATACTCAAGCGTCTCCTCCGCATCCCCCATAAGTAAGACGGTCGTGGAACCATATCGCAATTGTGATATGACCATCGCGTCATGCACGTTTTTGGGCGATATATTTTCAGAATTTTCAAACGGCGCGAGTATATCAAGATCGGCGGACGGAGCTATATGCACGCGCTGTCCCCTCTGCGCGACCATCGCTTGTATATTTTTCTTTTTGAGAAGATCGCGCCACTCGCCATACTCCGGAGTGGAGTAACGCACGCCCGCCTCTATCACCATACCTACGTCATAGCGTTTCAATACTTCCAAAAGTCCGTTGAGATGATCCGTATGCGGATGCGTGAGTACCAAAAGATCAATGGACCTGTCCCAAAAAGGCATGTGCTCGCCGAGCTTTGCCACAACCCGATCGCTTGGACCGCCGTCTATTAAAACTTGATTGCCGTTTGGAGTTTCCACAAAAATCGCGTCTCCCTGCCCGACGTCAAAAAATGTCACACGAAATACGCGATGCGCCTCAACATATAAAACCGCGTACCAGATTGCGACAACGCCAAGCGCCAATACGCCAAGAAAAATCGCGTGCCCGTATTTTTTCACCGCATCCATACCTCATTATTATATCCTGCTTCGTTCTCACAAGATAAGAGAAACGCCCCGCCCGAGAAGACCCGGGTGGGGCGCGAGAAGTTTACTGCCAGTATTTTCAAAGATCAGGAATCATTGTCCGCAGGGGCGATAATGCCCGCCTCCATGAGACATCGCGCCGCCTGCACAATACCCTCGTCGCTTCCGAAATCATGCGTAAGTCCGGTCATGTCCGGAAAAAACCACATGATGGCCGGAAATTGTTTGCGTACAGCGCTTTGGAACTCCTCGCCGTACGCGGTGCAACATGTTCCCAGCATGACAACAGACATTGGCTTCAGGCCGCCAATCGTGCCATAGAAGCGCTTGCGATCGTCTCTCTGCTCCTCCAGCGTACAATATCCTTTTACAAGGATGTCCACGTCGTGGACAAAAATAAATTCTCTCCCGCACGACGCGTTTGCATCCCGCTTATTCCTTTCCTGCGGAGTTCTGATGCGAATCTCTCCCTCCGCAGTCGGATACACTCTGTTGTTGAGCAGATCAAGAATTTTCTCGCCATGCCAATAGCGTGGCTTCATACACTCCTCCTGTGAAAGAAACTTTGAACGGGCGATCACCTAGATTAACCTCGCTCCTACCCTTTTTGTTTTTCTTTTATGTACAAACGCAACAATACAAGCACATAGAGTGTAAGCAGAGGCGCTACGACCCATACGCCGGCCGCGACGGAAGCAAACGGCACGCGGGCCAGAAACGCAACAATGCGAAGCTGATATTCCAGCAGTGCCCATGCGCCCCATCCGACTACAATACTCGCAAGCGGCCATACAAATCCCAGCATCCCTGCGGTAAATCCTGCGGCCATCGCATAAGGCACTGCGGCAAGGATCAATATATTCGCTACGGGGCTGATCAGCGATACGCGGCCAAAGAGAGAGATAATCAAAGGCAGTACCATGATCTGTGCCGACAGAGTTTCGGCAAGCGTCTTGCGAATGCGGCTGATGATACGCCCGCCTCCGGGCTTCCGCGTAAAACCCGATCCGTCGGCACCTCCCATCCGGTATTCAAGACGCGGAGCAAGATAGAGAATCCCGACGGTCGCAAGAAATGAAAGCTGAAACCCCGCATCAAAACGGAGGAGGTACGGATTGTACGCTATCATCGCGGCCGCGGCAAAAACCAAAGCATTGGTCATCCGATACATCCTGCCTTCCCGCTCGGCCACAAGCAATAAAATCCCCATGATCCCCGCGCGTACTGTGGACGCCGCGGCCCCTGTCATCGCGATAAAAAGCGTAATACCCGCTATGGCGACCCAAAAAGAAGCCGTAAACGGCACGGTGAGCAGGAGCAGTACATCCATGAGAGATCTACCCACAATCGTGATGTTGTACCCCGAAAGCGCTACGATATGCCCGACTCCCGCGATCTGGAAATCAGCCGTCACATGTGCAGGAAGTCCCGCCCGCTCGCCAAGCAAGAGACCCTTGAGAAATCCCGCATGCGGCTCGGGCAGGGCCGCATCAATCTTTTCTTCAAACGCGTGTTTCAGGCGCGAAAGCATAAGAATCACCGGATTCCCCTTGCCTTCGCCGATTTTTTGGATATCCGGGAAAGGCATGACAGCACCTGTCCCGTCGCGCCGGAGATACGATGCATAATCAAAATCGCTGAAATTTTGCGGCCGTTCAATCTCCCCCGCAATTTCAAGCTCGTCACCGATGCGATACGCCGGCGCGCGACGCGCCGTTGCGATCACAAAAAAATGCGGCTCCGCCGCATAGTCGCCCCAAGACACAATTTTGACTTTCATCCGCTGGGACGCTTCGCCCAGGACAGGATCATCCGCGACAATCCCGCGCATGGCAGATACATACCCAAACTGCGGCGGCAGAGCAGGGCCCTTGTGCTCCACCACGTCAAAACGGAGCGCGCCTGCCACAAACGCGATGAGAAATAATCCGCCAAGCGCAAATTTTTTCTCAATGCGCCGCCTTCCCACCGCAAACCCAATCGCCCCGATCATGACAAGCATCCACACTAAAATATACGGCAGAGCGACAAAAGACCGCACCGCGATCCCCGCGATAAACGAAATCAGCACCCACAGAAAAATCCGCGATTTTGGCATGCCTTTACTTTATTATTTCCTTTAGCTTATCATAGTATATCCGTTGTCTGACAAACCCATATCTCAAAAGGAGATCGTATGGAAACACGGTATGCGGAAGGTAAAGCTCTTTGGAAGAAAAATATATGGCCACACTTCGTGCAAGATGCTGAGTCGGGCATCAATGCGGTTTTGGACTGGCTGGAGGATGCCGGAAAAACCCGACTGGGATTGGACACGTTCACGCATCTCTATGGCGAAAATGGGTATGCCGATGCGCCAGTGCGGATCGGCAATAACGAGTACGGGATCACCGTACGCAACCGCGTCGGCCTCGCACCCGGCTTCACTAAAGACGGGCGCGGTCTGACAGCGCTTGACGCAACAGGTCTTGGCCTGATCGGAATCGGAACTATCCCGTGGCATGCGCAGCCGGGCAATCCAAAACCGAGGTGCTTTGTTGAATGCAGAGCAGAAGACCTGCTTGTCGTCGTCAACCGCTTCGGATTCAATGCTGAAGAAGGCATTGACGGTCCCATCAGGCGCGTAGAGGAAATCTGGAAAACGCGAGGGAGGCATAGTATCAAAGCATCCCTCGTCTGGTCAGTTGGCCCCAACAAAAGCACCATGGAGCAATACGAGACCAGTAAGAATCTCCGGCTGATTGCGCGAGACATCGTATGCTCAATTATCCGGATCATCCCCGTGCTTCGCGGCAATGATGCCGTGGCATTTAACGTCACATCACCCAACACTCCGGGTCTTCGTGACCTGCTGGAAAGGTTTGAGGAACTTTTGGCGATCATATTCGTGGATCTCCGCGATCTTGCCCGGATCTACTGGATGAGAGTACCGCCCTGTATCATTAAGCTCTCGCCGGACATGCCCGACGAGCAGATGCGGCAGGTGGCAAAAGCTAAGGCGCGATATAAGGAGATCATTGCGTTTGAAGGCTTCAACACGACGGTGGACGAACGTATCCGGATGCTTTATAACATATCGGAATCCGGCGGCATATCCGGTGACCCATTGAGACAGCTTGCACCGGAAAAGCTCATCTCCCTTTGTCGGATATTAGATGAGGAGGGTATAGATGCAGACGTCATAGGTGTCGGAGGTATCCGGAAGTCCATACATGCGCTGACACGATTGCGTATCGCGCCGCGCGTCAAGACTATCCAGTTCCTTTCCGGCATGTTTACGGAAAGTCTGACGCTCGTTTCCGAACTACTCGAGACAATCGCCCTCAATCTTTGACAGTTGCATCGCAGAAACTCAAAAGCCGCGCGGAGACGGAGTCCCGCGCGGCGCTTTCATTTTCTCCAAAAGATCAGCCGACCCTAATACTCCAAGCCGCGTTTTCCTTTGATGCCTTTCTCGTACGGGTGCTTCAGATCGTGCATCTGGGTGACGAGATCCGCCATTGCGATAAGCCCTTCGGGCGCGTCGCGTCCCGTGAGGATCATGTGCTCTATTGTGCCGAGAGACTCTTTTACAAACGCCGTAACTTTCTCCTCCGCGATGAGACCCAACTGCATCGCGTTGTTCACTTCGTCCAAAATTACGATATCCCACGCGCCCGACTCGGTTTCTGCTTTTGCATACGCGAGCGCGTCCTCCGCCGCTTGTTCGTGCACGTGGCGCGGGAGCGAATCGCCCAAGATGCCGACAAAACCCTTGCCCATTTTGACAAGCTTAAATCCCGGCGCAAGCATTTTATGCGATTCGTCCTCGCCCGATTTCCACGGGCCTTTGATAAATTGCACCATAAGCACGCGCTTGCCCTCGCCCACCGCGCGCATTGCCACACCCAAAGCCGCCGTTGTTTTCCCTTTGCCGTTGCCGGTGAAGATATAGAACATTGAGAAAAATCATCACCCGTTTCAATGGGTGACGACATATTGATAAATCCAACTGTGGTGTCCGCATGTAAGAAAATAAACTGAATTGTCATCGCGGAAACGAAAAAGAATCCGGTATGCCGGATCTATACGAAAGCTCCAATACTCCTTTGACTTTGGCTTCAGTTTTTCGGTGTGTAGCACGGGATGAAACGGGTTCTCCCGAAACATGTTCTCGCGGCGCTCGGCTTTTTTCTGCACTGCCGCGGGCAATGTGCGGTATCTTTTTTCAAACTCCGGAGTATAAAAGACTTCGGTCATACACGCCGGAGGTCTTTCAAATTTCGCAGACGCTTCGTTTTGCCTTCCGCAATCTCTTTCTCCGCGCGGTCAACGCTCGCGACAAAATCCGAAGTGAAAAACCCCAGGCCGGCGGCTAACCGTTCAAACCGCTCCGCGTCCAACTCCACGCGGACTTTATCTTTCCGTTTCGTGATGGGACGAATAGTAAGAGTAAGCGCGTTCATGAAAAGAGCATATCACACATGCAGGCACCTGTGCAAACCTCACATTTTCTTCCTTCCCTGTTGCGATTCCCTCCGCTTTTTTTGCGCAATGTGGAGGCGCGACCACAAATCCCCGAAGCGAGGAGGCAGAGAAACCGGGGCCACACGCATCCGCGTGCGGAACACGGCGGGTTCCCGCCTCCAAAACAAGGCGGATTTGTCCGCGACGGAACCTCTTGCGCAAAAAAGCAGAGGGCATCAGCAACCCCCGTTACTCGTACCGCACTGGACGCACGTCTTGCAGGTACCGGTCTGGATCAGCATGCCTCCGCATGCGCGACATACGCTGTCGGCATACATGACGCGCCGAACTTCGGAACGCACCTCCACCGTCTGCTTCACAGAAGCCCGCACGACTTCCACAGTCGCGGGAGCGGACGCGGCTTGGGCGGCTACTTCTTTGGCGGGCGCTTTGATGCCAAGCTCATCCAGATCGCTCTCCGAGAGGAAACGCAATGCAAGATATCGGAAGATATAATCCGTGATGGAAGTCGCCACCTGGATCTCCGGATTGTCCGTATATCCCGCGGGCTCAAATCTGCTGTAGGAGAAGCGCCGCGCCATGTCTTTCAGAGGCACGCCGTACTGCAGAGCAACCGAGACTGAAATGGCAAAGTTGTCCAGGAGTCCGGCAAGCGTAGATCCCTGCTTTGACATGCTGATAAATACTTCGGCGAGAGTCGCATCGTCGTACGCGCTGTAGGTAATAAATCCTTCGTGGCCCGCGATGGAAAACTTGTGCGTCTCCGACGGCCGCGTGAGCGGCAGATGCCTGCGCACGGG
>CAZYED010000051.1:0-4153 GCA_964646295.1 uncultured Candidatus Saccharibacteria bacterium
GGCGCAGGCAGAGTGCCGCGCGGACCGGATGGTAAGCCCGCGCACGAGATAGAGGATTTTTGCAGGCGCTGTCGCATACAGGGCAGAGTGATAGAGGGCGAGCGAAGCATATTCTCGTATGTTCGGCGCGAAACCAAAGACCGCCGTATTGTTGAAGACATCTCTCTTGCGCATCTGTAGCGCTGAAGTCGGGCTTGCCCCGACTTCATTTATTTTGGATAAGTACTATTCCAGATGCAGAGTTTTTTCCATGCGGGTGAGGCGCTCCGCGAGCGCGGGATATGCCGACAAGTCGGGGCTTTGTCTGGCAAGCTCCACCGCTTCCTGCCGTACGTCGCGGACGAGCTTGGGATCGCGTACGCCGCGGACGGCAAGGCCCGCCTCGCCCCACTGGCGCGTGCCGAAGATGTCTCCCGGGCCGCGGATCGCAAGGTCCTTTTCCGCGAGTTCAAATCCGTTTCTTGCCTCAACTACCGCATGCAGGCGTCGTGACGCCGTGCCGTCTTCCGTGGGAAACAGGAAACAATACGACTGGTCGCTACCTCTGCCGACTCTGCCGCGAAACTGGTGCAACTGCGCGAGACCGAAGCGATCCGCGCCTTCTATCATCATGATAGTGGCGTTGGGCACGTCCACGCCGACTTCAATGACGGAGGTGGAGACGAGGATATCGGTATCGCGTGCGCGGAATTTCTGCATGATCGCGTCTTTTTCTTTTGCTTTCATGCGGCCGTGCAACATCGCGATGCGGAGATCGGGAAAAATCTCGGTGGTGAGTTTTTTGTATTCGTCCGTTACGGTTTTCACCTCCGCCGTCCATAGCGCGGACTGCCGCGGACGAGACGCTGACTTACGCGGATCCGTTTCTGCGTTAGTCCGCGTCAAGTCTGTATTTGTCTGCGTGTCCGCGTCTATGCGCGGACAGATTAGAAAGGCCTGCCTCCCGCGGGAAACTTCCGCACGGATAAATGCGTATGCTTCGCGGCGTTTGCCGGGTGACACGATCCGCGTGATGATCTCTTTTCTGTCTTGCGGCATTTCATCAAGCAAAGAGAGATCAAGATCGCCGTACACGGCAAGCGCCAGCGTGCGCGGGATGGGAGTTGCGGTCATAGACAGGAAATGAGCGACAAGCGACAAGCGACCAGTAACAAGGAGCGGGCTTGTTTTGTCTGATTTTTCCTGTCTCCTGTCGCTTGTCTCTTGTCGCAACAACTTGGCGCGTTGATTGACTCCGAAGCGGTGCTGTTCGTCCACGAGTACCAGATTGAAATCGGTAAAATCTTTTTCGCGGTGCAGGAGCGCATGAGTGCCGATGACGATATCCGTGAGCGCGCCGTACTCCTTTTTTGCTCCGGTGAGAAGTCCGAGTGAAATCTGAAACGGCGTCAGGATTTTTGTAAATGTCGCGTGATGCTGGCGCGCGAGGATCTCGGTCGGCGCCATGCAGGCGACCCGCCCGCCCGCGCGCACCGCAAGCAGGGCGGCCGCGGCGGCGACCACGGTCTTGCCCGACCCCACATCGCCTTCAAGCAGGCGGTTCATGGGCTGGCTTTTTGCCATATCAGTACCGATCTCCCAGATCGCGCGGCGTTGCGCATCGGTGAGGCGAAACGGCAGGGACGCGACAAATTCTTTTATCAGAGACACATCAAAAGGGACTTCGCGCGCGGATCGCTGTTTGAGCCGCGCGCGCTCGCGGAGCGAGCGCAACTGCAGGAGAAGCGTCTCCTCAAAAATAAATCGCTTCTCCGCGCGCAGTGCCGATTCGCGCGTGTCGGGAGCGTGGATCGCGCGAAGAGCAGGCGCGAGTCCGGGCAAGCCATGCCGCGCGAGTGTTTCCTGCGGCAGAGGATCGGGTATGTCTTCCGCGGCGCCGATATGGGTGCGGATGAGAAACCGTAGCCATCGGGAAGTGATGCCGTATGTTTCCGGATACATGGCAACAAGACCTTTAGTGTGAGTATCTGGCGATCCTGTCGCAGATCGCTTGTCGCCTGTCGCTTTTTCATGCGAGGGATTCTGGAGCGTAAGGCCGCGCGTATTACGTACGGCTTTGCCCGAAAGCCGTACCACGCTCCCCGTCTTCAGATTTTGCTCCAGGAATCTCTGATTAAACCAGACGGCTTGAATGGTGCCGCTTGCGTCGGCGATCGCGGCTTCCGTGATGTGCATGCCTTTGCGCGGACTGCGAAATCCTGAAATGCGCCGTATGACGCCTTTGATCGTAACGCTCTCCCCTGCCGCGACCCGCGCGATCGGGCGCTCGGCGGGAAACTCTTCGTAGCGCGCCGGAAAATGAAACAGGAGATCGCGGAGCGTCTCAATGCCAAGGCGCTTGAGCGCCGGCAAAATCGCGCGTGATACTTTGGGTAATGACGCAATCGGCGCATCAAGTACTGGCGCGCGCATCTGTTTCTGGGCGGGATTATTCATGCAGGTGCAGGAGGCAGAAATGCGTGGAACAGCCAAGAGTGTCCGTTGGCATCGGCACGCCGTATGCTTTTCCGCTTATGAGGAGTTTCGTCAAGGCGGGAGCCATGCCGGCGGGGACGATCTGGTACGGCGCATGCGGCACTTCGGCAAGCGTGTATCGCTCGGGCGCTCTGCCCGCGTAGTAAATGATATTCGGGTTTGCAAACCAATCAAGCGCTAGCTGATTATCCGCGACAATGATACGCGCGTCTTTGGGCAGATCGCGCAGGGAACGCACGAGCGCTATATCCGAGCGGTCGCCCCACATTTCTTTGGTGAGGAGGCGGGTATAGACGTGCACGCTGTAAAGCCCCGATGCAAGAGCGATTGCGGCGGCTGAGGCGAGCAGTACGCGGTGGCGATTTTCTACGGAGCGTGCCGATCCGGCGATACGGTCAAGCAGGAGTACCGTGCCGAATGCCACCGGCAGAGAAAAGAAATATTGGTAGTAGAGGTGGATAAACGTCGCCTGCTTGAGCGAGACGAGATAAAACATCTGGCCTGCCACGACGGCGATGAAAAACCATACTGCTGCGCGCTCTTCGGACGATGATACGAGCCTGCTTTTCTTTACGAGTGCGGCGCAAAGTCCCGCAATGCCCGCAATCCACAAAATGAGCGAGTAGTTTCTGTTTATAAAGACAAGTTCTTTGACAAGCCATATGTGCCATGGGATTGCCGTCTCCTGCCCCGAGCGATAACGCCAGAGATCCATGTAGCGCGTCATAAAGGCGCCGAAATCCGGAGTCGTAGCGCCGAGAGACGCTTTCTGCAGATAGCTTTGTATAAAAAAGATTGCGAGGCCGAGGAGAAGTGTCGCAGAGATCCAGAGCGCTACGCGGCGGACAGCGCGGGCGCGCCCGAGCGGAGGAACCAACATGATCAGCATAAAAAGTCCTCCGAAGACAAAGCCCGACCAGTCTGAGAGCGCCATGCCGAGGATGCCCCCGAGGAGAAGCGGTAAGCCGTGCCGCGCGTTTTGTATGACTTTGGTAAATCCCCAAAACGAAACCGCGATGAAAAAAAGCACGAGCGGCTCATGATTGAGCATCTTGCCGTACACGAAGATCAGCGGAAGTTGAACGAAGATCGCCGCAAATGCCGCCGCGAAGCGCCACCCGAAAATCGCGCGCAACGCCGTAAAGAATATGAGTGTCGTCCCCGCGATGAGCAGGAGCGACAACAGGCGCGGCGACCATTCGCCATAGCCCATGACGCGCGTCCATAGCGCAAAAAGCGGCCCGATGAGCTGGGGATGGCTTTCATAATATGCAGTCGCTTTGATACCGATGCCCGGAGCGTCCGTGACCCCGCTCACGACGCCAAAGAAGCTATGCGCGATGCCCACGCGGTTGGTCGCTTCGGCATTGATCAGCCAGAACGGAGGATTCCAGTTGTAATGGTAGCGCCCGTCAATAAAGGGGTCTTTGATATGCCAGAGCCCCGTCAGAACTTGGAGCAGGATGATAACGCTGATGACGACAAGAGGGATCGTCTGCCGGAGCGATAGTCTTCTCATAATGTCCCCAAGAGGAATCGAACCTCTATCTCAGCCTTCGCAGGGCTACGCTCTATCCGTTGAGCTATGGGGACAGACGGGGCGGTTTGTCACGCAGTACGTTAAAATCCGAAACTGCGGGCGATTTGATCCGACAGGATGTCTTTGTGCCGCTCTTCC
>CAZYED010000051.1:4163-6286 GCA_964646295.1 uncultured Candidatus Saccharibacteria bacterium
GGAGAGCACCGCGCGGACGCGATTGGGATGCATGTCGCCAAGCGGCACGCGCAGATACGGCGTCGTCATACGGTCAACTTCCAAAGACAGCTCCGGCGTCGCTTCTTCCTCAAAAATCGCAAACGATTTTATATCGCGGAAGTCATGAAACGCGCGGCCGACGGATATTCCCCTCGGACTTACGACACAGCGTATCTCGTGCGGCGTACGCTTGGCATACATCACGATCACGATAAACGCGAGGACGACAAACGTCGTGAAAAAGAAACTCTGTATCGCAATACCGAGCACCGCGAGCGCGAGCGCCGCCGCTCCGGGCAGTACATACCAGTACGGCATGAGCTCCGGCGTCCGGTACTCCGGAGCCGACCACTGGAGCAGGACTTTTTTGTCCGGTGCGCTTGCCGTAATCGGGATACTACGTCTATCCTCCTTATCGTACGCAGAGGACGGCGGAAGGCGCGATGCGGTATCGGAATTACGCAGATCAATGATGCGTTTGCGAGCCATAGACCGAGACTATCATTTGTGGACAACTTTTTCAAGAAAAAGCTTCTTTTGGGGTATAATATATTTTATACATTACGTGCGTTAACAATTTATAATATGACAACACGTACTCTTATTCTCGTCGGGATCGTCGCGATCCTGCTTATCAGCAGCGGACTCTTTTACGCTTCCTTGCCGGGTGCTGTACCTCTTGCGCCAGTCGGGCTTGATGGCTCGTCGGGCGAAGACCGGGGCATGGCCGTGCCTCCGGAGGAATCTCTCACGCCGGCGCGCCCTGCTCCGACCGCATCCGCAAAAGCCGGACGGGTCGTCGTCTTGCTCACTGATGCCGGCGTGTCACTTGATGATCTTGAATCCGTCCGCATGACAGTGGACGAAATCTCGGTTGCGAGCGGCAAGGACGGATGGATCGCTTTAGTATCGTCTCCGCGTGAGATGGATCTGATGACGCTCTACCGGACATCGTCGCTTGCGGTCATGGCGGACGTGAATCTGGATGAAGGTACGTACGACCGCGTACGGATGAAGATCAGCAAAGTGACGGTGGTGGAAAAAGGAAGCGGCGGCGTCATGCACACGGCCAAACTTCCCTCCGGCACCCTGACGTTTATCGCAAATCTCACGGTACAGAAAGGCAAATCGTCATCCATGCTTGTGGACGTGCTTGCGGCACAGGCTCTGCATAAGACCGGCAACGGGCTTTATATCTTCTTTCCGGTCATGAAAGTTTCCATGCAAAGCGATGTATCGGTGCAGGGGGTCGGAAGCGGGACATATGTGAATGGAGGCAAGAGCAGTTTTGACGCGACACTCGGCATGGACGAGACCGGCAAGATGAAATCGGGATTTACTTTTCTTCCCGGCACGGAGTTTGAGTATATCGGCAATACGATCCATGTAAGACGTATTGGGGAGGCGGAGGGCGGCACGGTAACCGCCTCTGCCGCCGTGGATGCGGCGCTCAAGAGCGGCTATATGGACACTGCAGTATCGGTGCAGATGTCTATGCGCGGGGGCAAGCCTGTATGGAGAGTGTTCGGTATGAAAGGGTTTCTGCCGGCGACTGTCTATATAGACGTTATGACGGGCGCCGTGACGGGAAAGGAATGAATGGAGGGTGGAGAGTAGGGGGTGGAAGGTAGAAAGTAGAGGGTAGAGAGTGGAAGGTGGAAAGTGGAGCAAAAATCGGACGTGAAAAGAGGCGATGCCGTGGGCACCGCCTCTTTTTTTGATTCTCCTCAAGCAGAAGCCCTTTATCCACATATAACGATAAATACATATTGACAAACGATAAGCGATCAATTTAAGATGAGGGTATAAAAATTTATAAGAACCAACCATGAAAAAAAGATCAACAGTATTTCTTCAAGTAGTCGTTGTGCTCATCGGCATCGTGGCGCTCGGCATCATGATCCGGTTTCCCATGACCGAGGGGAGAGCCGCAAACTTAGACCTGTTCAGTATTTATGCCGATCCACTCATCCTGTATGGGTACATGGCGTCTATCGCGTTTTTCGTTGCCCTGTATCAGGCGTTCAAATTACTCGGGCTTATCGGGCAAAATAAAGTATTCTCACGAGACTCCGTGAGAACTTTAGGGACTATAAAATACT
>CAZYED010000052.1:0-6093 GCA_964646295.1 uncultured Candidatus Saccharibacteria bacterium
GCGGATCATCACCTCCCCCCTCTTCATATACATCCCATTCCACCCGCAGTCTCCGCCGGCGCCCGCCCTCGAAAGTTCCTGATGTTTTCTCGCTTTCTCCTGGACACCCTCCTCAAAACGAGATAAATCGTAATCAGCTTCTGCAAACAACTCCTTGCTCACTTCTACTGGAACCCCACTATCTGAAAAAAGACCAAAAGCAAATAAACCCGCCTGAAAACCCGAAAGCGGCTTAACTATAATTGGATGGGAAGATTTCTTTTCTAATTCTTTATCTCTAGCAATTCTATGATTGATTTCTATTAATCCATGGGGAAGTAACTTCCTGAATCTCATTCTCTCGTTTCTGAATTCCTCTCTAATAACTTCCTGTCGTTCCTTCAAGACCCTATAGAAATTATACTGATCTACCGTTTCTATAAGAATTGTCTCAAAGACTTGAATGGGAATCTCTTCCATATATTCATAAACGAAACAACGTCGTATCAAACGACGAAGAATATAGCCTCTGTCTTTATTCGATGGTCTCACATCGTCTGCAAGCAAGAATACTGAAGCACGAAGATGGTCTGCAATGACACGTTTATGTTTAATATGTACACCTACAGGTAGCAACTGTATAAGATTTTTGAACAAATCCGTCTCAAATATCGTAGGCGTTTTCTGCGCGCACATCGCAAGACGCTCCAGACCCATGCCCGTATCCACGCCTGGAGTTTTGAGACGCTCAAGTTTTTTGCCGGATGCGCCCAAAAGCAATTCCTCGCGCGACCCTGCGAAAAAACATTCATTAAATACGATGTTCCAAACTTCAATATCCTCTCCCGCGCCGTTTTTACAGTAGATCTCGGTCGTAGGGCCGCACGGGCCGGATGATCCAGTAGGCCCCCAAAATACATCCTCAATGCCTTCTTCGCGTATATCGGCGATCCCTAAAGATTGCCATATTTTCCGCGATGCTTCGTCTTTTGGCACGCCGATGCCATCTTTACCCTCAAAGATCGTTACATAAGAGATCTCAAGTCCCACTTCTTTGGTCAAAAAATCAAATGCGTATTTTATCGCCTCTTCCTTAAAGTATCCCCCGAAACTGAAATTGCCCATCATTTCAAAAAATGTCAGATGCCGCTCATCCCCCACCTCGTCTATGTCCGATGTGCGAAATGATTTCTGTATAGATACCGCGTTATGCGACCCAAGCGGTTTCCCAAGCGTCGGGTGAATCGTCGCCATGGGATCAGCCTCGCCCGTGTAGTAGGGCTTGAACTGCTGCATGCCCGCGGTCGTCAAAAGCACCGACGGATCGTCGGGTATCAGAGAAGACGACGGCACGACCGTATGGCCGTTTCTCTCAAAAAAATCCAGGAATTTTTCGCGTAACTCCTCACTCTTCATATAGCGCCATAGTACGTCAGAAATGCATTTCATTCAACGCCCAAAAATGAAAAGCCCTCTTGCAGACACAGGGTCCGCAAGAGGGCAAATGTCTATTATAAAGGACAGCTACACAAAATCCTGAAGCGTCGCCCAATCCGCCGAATGGCGGATTTTTTCAAGAGCGCCCTTCTCCAACTGCCTCACGCGCTCGCGGCTAAGATTAAGTTCCGTTGCGATCTCCTGCAACGTATGTGACCCTCCCTGATCACCCAAGCCGTACCGCATACGTACTATTTTTGCCTCGCGCGATGTCAGACATTCGAGGCACGCGGCTATGCGTTGCCGCAACTGCTTATCCGCCATAATGGCGCTGGACTCCGGGATACTCTCGTCTTCCAGCCTCTCCACCAGATTTCTATCTTCCCCGGGACCTACCGCCTCCGGCACGACTTGCTCGTAGTGTATAATCGGCCTAAAAACTGCTTGGAGATTTTCTATCTCCTCTACACTACGCCCAAGCACCCCGGCAATCTCTTGATTGGTGGGGGGCCGCCGGAGCTCACTCCAGAGACGCATTGCCGCTCGCCGGGCTTGCTGATATAGCTCGTACATATGACTCGGCAAGCGTATGATGCGGCTCTGATCCGCAATCGCCCGATTCAACGCTTGGCGTATCCACCAGTGCGCATAGGTGACTGTCTTGACTTCCCGTTCGGGATCAAAACGATCAACCGCGCGCATGAGGCCGATATTACCCTCCTGAATGAGATCCTGGAGAGAGAGGCCCCTCTCCCGAAAGCGAGCCGCGACGTGAATCACGAGACGCAGATTGGCATTGACCATGCGCTCTTTCAGTCGGCGCAGACGACCGTCCGCACACAGCCATACGGAGTAGGCAGTGTGAAGTGCGATGTCCTGCAGTCCGTCGGTGTGCGCCGCCGTGAGCGCTTTTCTCATTGCATCACACACCTGCGGGTACGGCGCCAGCACTTCACATGCCTTGCACCACTGCCGCAAAAGCTCCGCATACGCATGCCTGACATTCCGGCGCGCAAGCGCAGACTGCCCGATAGCGCCTCTGCGGCTACGCAGGCCTTGCAGACGCGTAGCGAGGCCTTGCAACTCCGCCACGGCATTTGCGACATGTCGGCGCAAGTCATCCTGCGGCTCTGCCGCTTCTGCCTTGAGCGCAAGCTTCGCTAGAGCAAGCAGAGCCGTCGGCGCCATACAGAGCGCGCGGCGCTCCCGCTTTTTGGCAATCGTGATCTGCCGCCACAGCGCGCGCTCCTCTTCCGGAGCCAGAAGACGGTGCTGACGGACCTCCCCGAAGTACTGTCCGATAATGCCGTCCGTCTCTTTGTAGGGATTCAGATCAACACTTTCTGTCATCCCCAAATCATTCTCCCGGTCAAAATCCGTATCAGAAGCGTATGTTGTCTTCATCTCTACTCTCCCCGCGCATAGCGCGTGTACGGGCTAAACTACACACAACATAGAAAGAGCAAAACGATATAGCTATCTTATGCCATACCACCCCCATAAGCACAAGTCCCCTTATGCCACCGATGGTTTGCCTTTGCTTTTTTCTCATGGTATGCAGATATAAAGAGACCATTCCAAAGCTCTTTTATTTTCATATACACGGCATGCGCCTGTACGCGCATATCCCTATTCATGGAGGACGAGTCATGGCCAAGGCACTTCAGACGGTAGACGTAAGAAGCCTGATGCAGGAGTCTGCGGCAGGACGGGAAGACTTCTGGACATGGGCAGGGTTTCTGACGCGCGATCACCGGATGATCGCCGAGCTTTGCCGACTCAAAAAAGCCGCAGAGGCCGAGTATGACGTGCTCATCTATGGGAGAACAGGCACCGGCAAAGAGATCGCCGCGCGCATAGCGCACCGGCACTCGCCGAGAGCCAAACACCCATATATAACGGTAGATTGCACCAATCTGCCGGAGACTCTATCCGAGACGATCCTCTTCGGATACATGCCTGGATCCTTTACCGGAGCAGGCAGTGCGACCAAAAAAGGTCTGTGTGATGCGGCGGAGGGAGGAATCATGTTCTTTGATGAGATCAGCAGGCTCCCTCTGGGTATTCAACCCAAACTTCTGCGGTTATTGGAGAACCGCACATTTCTCCGTGTCGGAGGAGACCGGGAAATACAGGCCAATATTCAGGTCATCGCGGCTACCAACCAAGACCTGGTGGAATTGACTGCGCGAGGTGTATTCCTAGAGGATCTCTATCATAGCATGGGAATTACCGTAAGCCTGCCCGCGCTCAAAGATCGGCGGGATGATATTCCGCTTTTGGCGGATCATTTTCTCCGCCAGGAAAACGCTCTCCATGGGGAAAAGGAGTTGAGCACGGAATCAAGCCATGCCCTGCAAGGCTACGAATGGCCCGGAAACGCGCGTGAATTGAAAAATGTGATCCGCAAGGGCCACCTGAATTGCGATGATTACGCGATCACTCCGCGCCATCTGGAGATGCGTCTCGCCCCCGGCATATTTGATGACTCCGCCGAGGTGTCCATCACCCTGCCGACATCCCCGGCCAATGTTCAGGCGATGGACGAGATCGAACGTCAGTACATCGCGGCCGCCTTGCGTGCATGCAAGAGCAATAGGTCAGAGACGGCACGATGCCTGAAGATGGGTCCCGCAACTCTCTATAGGAAAATAGACGAATATGATTTGTATGAGAGTATTCCTCCATCTTTCTCTTGGGCCGCCAAGAGAAAGAAAAGACACCCATCCGAGACGCCCGAATCGGCGCAGGATTCCGAGCAAGCTCAAAATCCCACACCATGGACTATCGGATTTACCAAAGAGCAGACTGCATACGCTGAAAGTGTTATGGAAGCGGTATGCAAAGTCCATAGGGTGACTATAGACGATGTACGGGGGAAAAGTCAGAAAGCTATGATCGTAGGGGCACGGTACAGCGCGATCTATATATTCATGCGTGACGACTTTTTGAGCCCGACAAAGATCGCACAGGTGATCAACCGCGGTATATCAAACCTTTATTATGCATACAATTCAGTATGCAAAAAAATAGAGGGCAAACACGCAGACATTGAAAAACACATCCGCGCAATCCGTACATTGCGTAAGCCGCCACCAAAAAAATAAAATAGCCAGCCAGGCCCGGGACGAAGTCTCGGGCTTTCTACATACTTATTTTCATCACACAATCACGCCGCCGCCGAGCATTTCTTCTCCGCTGTAAAAGACAATGGACTGCCCGGGCGTCACGGCGCGCTGCGAATCTGCGAAACGAACGTGGAGAGTAGATTGTGGAGAGTGGCCATCACCGCCACTTTCTAGACTCCACACTCTACATTCTTGAAGCGGCTGACGGTATCTGATTCTTGCTTCGCATTCAAAGGGAAAACCCGGCGCTTTGCCCGAAATCCAATTTATATCTCCAGCCGTGAGTTCGTTTGAGAAGAGCTTTTCATCGTACGGCCCTTCGGACACGACCAGCGTGTTGGCGGCCGCATCTTTGGCCGCGACGTAGTACGGGATTCCCCCGCCGATGCCCATGCCCGCGCGCTGTCCAATCGTATAAAATGCAAGTCCATCATGCTCCCCCACAATCCGCCCCGCGGTTGTCACTATGAGACCGGGTCTCATAGGAATATGCTTTTTCAAAAACGCATTGAGATCAATCTCGCCGATAAAACAGATCCCCTGCGAATCCTTCTTCTCCGCAGTCGGCAGGGAGAATTTGCGCGCCATCTCGCGCACTTCAGGCTTGGTATATTCTCCTATCGGAAACAGCACATACCGGAGCTGATCCTGCGTGAGCGTCCACAGAAAATAACTCTGATCCTTTTGAGAATCAAAAGCGGCATGTAGAGAGTGGAGAGTAGCATGTGGTAAAGAATCCTGCATAGAAGCAGGAATCTTCTTGCCACCTTCTACATTCAACTTTCTACTTTCTCTTTTTTTTACATAATGCCCCGTCGCCACAAAATCCGCTCCCGCCTCAAGCGCCCGCTTCAAAAACACGCCGAATTTCACATGGCGATTGCACATCACATCGGGATTTGGCGTGCGCCCGGCCGCATACTCGCGGATCATATATTCCACCACAGCCGTACGGTATTCTTCCGTCAGATCCCACGTCTGAAACGGGATGCCAATCTTCTCCGCCGCGCACATGGCGTCATACCTGTCTTCCTTAAAATTGCAGGGTATGGACGGATCGCTCCACATCTTGATATGCACCCCGACCACATCATATCCCTGCTCTTTCAGGAGTGCGGCTGTCACAGACGAATCCACCCCGCCCGACATCCCGACATATACCCTCTTCCCGCCTCTTTCGTCATTCATCAAAAAATATTATACATCTTTTCTGCCACCCTGTCACCAACACCCCGTCCAAACATCCTTACATACTTGAGAATGTAAGGATGTTATTGGGTGTGTTGAAATGATTTGAGAAAGGCTACAAATGTTTTTCCATACGGCGACAGCGTATGCTCCACAAATTTGCCGCGGTAGTTTTTATTAATCAATCCCGCGACAGAGAGACGCCGCGTATGCTCCCCCAGCGTTTTTTCGTTTGCTTCAATTGTCTCCACGATCTCCTCAAGAGTGATCGCCTCGCGCTCCGCGATTAAAAGCAATATCTCAATGCGGTAATGGTTTGCCATCCCCTTGAGATGCCGCTCCATTTGTTTTGCCGTTTTTA
>CAZYED010000053.1:0-5668 GCA_964646295.1 uncultured Candidatus Saccharibacteria bacterium
GTCATGGCAGGCCTCTTTATCGGCGGCATGATGCCCTATCTTTTCGCGTCCATGGCCATGCGCGCGGTAGGCCGCGCCGCGCAGGGCGTCGTAGAAGAAGTACGCAGGCAATTCCGCGAGATCAGCGGCATCATGGAAGGCATGGCAAAACCGCAATATGACAAAGCAGTGGATATCGTCACCAAAGCCGCACTGCGCGCTATGATCCTTCCCGCCCTGATCCCCATTGTCATCCCCCTGCTCATTGCCTTCTTTGCAGGGCCGAATGCCGCAACCATGCTCGGAGGATTGCTCATCGGCTCCATCGTCACGGGACTCTTCGTAGCGCTCTCCATGACGAGCGGGGGTGCGGCGTGGGACAACGCCAAGAAATACATTGAAGCGGGTAACTACGGCGGCAAGAAATCCCCGGCGCATGCGGCGGCAGTCACGGGCGATACCGTAGGCGACCCATACAAAGACACCGCGGGCCCCGCTATCAACCCGATGATCAAAATCGCAAGCATCGTAGCCCTGCTCCTCGCGCGACTCCTCTAGACAAAATCTATTTCAATCATATTTCTATGGATGCATCACTGACTACCCTTCCGGGATCGGAGGTGGAAATACGAGTTATTATCCCCTTTCCCGAATTTGAACCGCACTTGAAAACCGCGGCGACTGCCATTTCGGAAGAAATCACGGTGGAAGGCTTCCGCAAAGGCAAAGCGCCGTACGATGTCGTAAAACAGCGCGTAGGCGAAAATGCGATTTACGAGCGCGCGGCCGAGATTGCGGTACGCAAAACCTATCCCAAAGCGCGCGACATACTCATTGAGCAAGGAAAACTTTCGCCCGAGCATCCCGCGATCGGCAGGCCGGAAGTGACAATCAGCAAACTCGCCCCCGGCAATGAGCTGACCTATACGATCAAAGTAGCACTCATGCCTGCCGTCACCCTTCCCGACTGGCGCGCGATCGCAAAATCCGTGGCGAGCGAGAAAAAGGCGCAGACCGTAAGCGATGAGGAAATAGAAAAAACGCTCGCGTGGCTTGCCGAATCGCGCATGAAGCTCGTCACCGTCGCGCGCGCCGCGCAAAAAGACGATCACGCCGAGATTGATCTTGAGATCCGCCATGACGGCGTCAAAATCGCAGAAGGCGATTCCAAAAATCATCCGCTCGTCATCGGCAAGGGAAAATTCCTGCCCGGATTTGAAGACGAGCTCGTCGGCATGGAGGCGGGCGGGCGCAAGACATTTTCGCTTACAGCGCCCCCCAACTGGCGAGATGCGTCCGTTGCGGGCAAAACGCTGGAGTTTTCAGTCGTCATGAAAAGCATCCAAGAGCGCATGATTCCGACAGTGGACGACGAATTCGCTCGCGGGCTCGGCGCGTTTGCAAACGTAGAAGCCCTCAAGGCAAACATCCGCGAAGGACTTGCGACGGAAAAAAACGAAAAGGAAGTCCAGCGCATCCGCGGCCTTACGATCGCCCGCATTGCGGCGAGTGCCGCAATAGAAGTCCCGGAAGTGCTGATTGCGTCCGAAATCGGCAAAATGGCGGCTGAACTAAAAGCCGGAGTCGCAGACCTCGGCATGCAGTGGGAAGACTATCTCCTGCACATCAAAAAAAGCGAGGCGGATCTCAAAAAAGATTGGCGGGATGAGGCGCAAAATCGCGTCCGCTCGGCACTGGTCCTGCGCGAAATCGCGCGCCGCGAGCAGATTAATCCCACGGGAGACGAAATCAAAGAGCGCGCCGATCAATTTCTCAAGCAGTTTGAAAATGACGGAGAAGCCGGACGCGCCATTGACCCCCGCGAGCTCCACGACTATACTCAAGGCGTAATTCGCAACGAAAAAGTATTTCGCATGCTTGAAAACGTTAATTAAAACGCATTATGGACACCAATCAATATCTTATCCCTACCGTTATAGAAAAATCCCAGTTCGGGGAGCGCGCGTATGATATTTACTCGCGGCTTCTCAAAGATCGTATCATCTTCCTCGGCGGCCCTATCATGGACGCCATGGCAAACACCGTCATCGCCCAACTCCTCTTTTTGGAATCCGAAGACGAGAAAAAGGATATCAAGCTCTATATCAACTCTCCGGGCGGCTCGGTAAGCGCCGGTATGGCAATCTACGATACCATGCAGTATGTAAAGCCCGATGTCTCCACCATCTGTGTCGGCATCGCGGCATCCATGGCGGCTACCCTCCTTACGGCAGGAGCAAAGGGCAAGCGCTTCGCGCTGACCAACAGCGAGATACTCCTGCACCAGGTCATGGGAGGAGCCGAGGGACAGGCCGTAGAGATTGAAATCGCGGCGCGGCAGATTCTGCGCGTCAAAGCGCGGATCAACGGCATCTTGGCCAAGCACACCGGTCAAAAGCTTGAAAAAATAGAGAGCGATACGGATCGCGATTTCTGGATGGACGCTGAAGAAGCCAAAAAATACGGCGTGATTGATGAGGTAATCAAGCGAAAACCCAGTAGTGACTCCTCGGCTACCTCGCCAAAGGCGAGGTCATAACGAAGTTGCCGAGGACTACTACTGGGCAAGCCCGCAAACGGCAAAGAGAGTAAGTAGCCGACATGCGACAGATATGAAAACGGACTCCCATCGGGAGTCCGTTTTGCGTGCTGTGCTTGATCTACGCGAGAGATTGAGTACACAGACTGATGACGCCTATCAATTCCTCGCTCTTTGACTTCAATCCCTGGAGTTCGTGACGCACATCGTCAAGCAAGGTAGTTTCCATACATACGACTTGCACGCTCAAGGCCTTTTTCAAGATACCATAGGCCATTTGCTCCAGCAGAAGTAAATCTGCCTCTATTTTACAGAACCTCTCATGATCCAAAAGTTCCTCGCTCATAGATTCTCGATTCTCCTCGAAAAGAGCCGTATCTCTATTTGCCGCATGTACGCAGGATATACCTTGTCCGCTATCGCGACAAGAGTCCTTGCAAAAGATTTTGCCCCGTCATCTCTGCGGGCTTTTGCAGACCCAGCAGTTCAAGCACCGTGGGCGCTACGTCCGTAAGGATGCCGCCTACTTCTGATTTTGCTTTTGTGATCGCGGCGGTATCCCGCGGAGTCTTACGGGCAAAACGCTCTCCGATCACGAAAAAAGGCACGGGATTGAGCGAGTGTTTGGTCATGCTCTCCCCGCTTACCGCACTCCGTTTAAGCTCCACATTGCCGTGATCCGCGGTGATGACCATCGTGCCGTTTCTTTGCAAGACCGCATCGGCAAGTCTCCCCAGAGCCGTATCCAGCGCCTCAACCGCCTGTACTGCGGCGTGGAAATTGCCGGAATGCCCGATCATATCGGCATTGGCAAAATTGGCGATGATGATGTCATACGAATCCATGTTGGCGATTATGCGCGTCGCGATTTCGTCACTCCTCATCTCGGGCGCTGAGTCAAAGTGCGCTACCGCCTGCGACGGCACAAGCAGGCGATCCTCGCCCACAAACGGTTTTTCATCCCCGCCGTTGAAAAAATATGTTACGTGAGCATACTTTTCCGTCTCGGCGATCCGGAGTTGGCGAAGTCCCGCTTCTGCAAGTACCGCGCCAAGCGGGCGCGCAACCCCGGGTGCGGGAAATGCCGCATGCGCGCCGCGCATCCCCTTCTCGTATTCGGTCATGGTCGCGACAAATAGATCGGAAATTTTCGTGCGCGCAAATTTGTCAAAATCGTCTTCTATAAACGCGCGCGTGATCTCGCGCATGGAATCCTCACGGAAATTGAAAAGCACAAGCGCATCTCCCTGCTTGATCACAGGCGCTGGCCCGCTTTCTCCGGAAACGATGGCAGGCTCAATAAATTCGTCCGTGATGCCTTTGGCGTATGACGCGGCAAGATAGTCGGAGAGCGACGCAATCTTCTCGCCTTTACCTTGCGTCATCAGATCATACGCCCGTGCCACGCGATCCCATTTATCATCGCGATCCATCGCAAAAAACCGTCCTATGACGGATGCAAAACGCGCTTTGGGATATTCGCTTGCCATACGCGCGGCGAGTGCGGCAAGAAACCGCGCGCCTTCTTTTGGCGGCGCGTCTTTGCCGTCGGTAAGTACATGCACATAGGTCTCCGGTATCTGCTCGCGGGACGCGAATTCAAGCAAGGCCATCAGGTGATCGGAGTAGCTATGCACCGAGCCGGACGATACCAGACCCGCGATATGCATGCGCCCGCCATGCGCGCGTATATGCGCCGCGGCCTCCTTCAAAACTGGGTTTTCAAAAAAAGACCCATCCCGTATTGCGTGGATAATCCGTGGCAAGTGATGATGGATGACGCGCCCCGCCCCCATCGTGAGGTGTCCTACTTCGGAATTACCCGATTCGCCCCACGGAAGCCCTACGGCGACACCCGACGCCTGCAAGGTAGTAAAGGGGTATTTTTGCTCAAACCCGTCCAAGACGGGCTTTTTTGCTTCAGCCACCGGATTGCCCTGCACTTCAGACGATACGCCAAACCCGTCAAGTATGACAAGAAGAAAAGGATGCGGCATAGGGCTTATCATAGCACAAAGATGGTTCGTTTCCCACATAAAAATCGGGAAGAATTGACCCCGCCCTTGAAGTCGGCAAAATCGATACGTAGGATCATAGAAGTTATGGTCGCAATTCGTCTGTAATGTTGTGATTTTTCAAAATAAAATGCGATCTATAGCCGACTTCAAGGGCGGGGTTGACACTCTGAAGCTTTCTTGATACTCTATAAAAAGAGCTATCCTTACGTGCAAATTGATCTAATCTAAAGGAACAGAGATGCCACCACGCGCGAACAAACTCCGATACAACCACAGAGGAAATCTTTCTCCTTTGCGCCACTTTTCTCATTGGATGCCGTATACGACCCACCTCGTGGGATGATGCGTAGTTGATCAAAATTTCTTTTCGTATCTCATCACGCGTATCCCGCTCGGGAATGACGCCGGAGTCTCGCTCGTGACGCGCTCTTTTCTTTCATACACTTATGAACGGAGTGCTATTGATTGCCGCCGCCGGAGCATTGCTCGTAGGCGCCGGTATCGGATATTTTATACGCCAACTCGTTGCGGCCCAACGGGCATCTTCGATTGAGACGCGCCTTAAAAAACTTGTTGAAGACGCCCGCGCGGAGGCCAAAGAAACGCTTCTGGACGCGAAGGAAAAATCTGCCAAAGTCCTGGAAGACGCCAAGAATGAGGAGCGGGACCGGCTCAAGGAGATCAGGCGGCTTGAAGAGCGCCTGCTGGAGCGCGAGGGATCCATTGACCGCAGGATTGAAGACGCGCGCAAAAGGGAGCAAGAAACGGAACAGCGGATTGAAAAAGTCCGAGTTCTTAAGACGGAGTGGGAGGCCCGCAAGGAGCAGGCGGAAAAAGAACTTGAACGCATATCCGGCCTCTCCCGCGAAGACGCCGTCAAAGAGCTTTCGGCGGAGATTGAGAAAAATCACAGCGAGGATATCATGGCGCGGGTCAAAAAGATGGAGCAGACCGGAGCCGAGGAGCTGGAGCGCCGCGCAAAAGACATCCTTGCGACACTCATCCAGCGCCTTGCAAGCGCCACGACGTCCGAAGTCACCACCACGGCAGTCGCTATCGGCTCTGACGATCTTAAAGGCAAGATTATCGGACGCGAAGGGCGCAATATCAAAGCGTTGGAACGTGCGGCAGG
>CAZYED010000053.1:5678-5998 GCA_964646295.1 uncultured Candidatus Saccharibacteria bacterium
CATCATCATCTCGGGTTTTGATCCCATACGCCGCCAGATCGCCAAGTCAGCTCTTGAGGCACTGATCCAGGACGGCAGGATACAGCCCGCGCGCATTGAAGAAGCGGTGGAAAAAGCGGGGCAGGACATAGAGAAGCAGATCAAACAGGCCGCGGAGCAAGCCGCATATGAAGTCGGCATTTTTGATCTTGACCCGCGACTCCTGACGCTTCTTGGCCGCCTGCGTTTCCGCACAAGCTATGGCCAGAACGTGCTCCAGCATTCGGTGGAAATGACGCACTTGGCGGCCATGCTTGCAGAAGAACTCGGAGCGGATGTTG
>CAZYED010000054.1:0-5732 GCA_964646295.1 uncultured Candidatus Saccharibacteria bacterium
TTCCAGCGCCCACACTTCCATTTCTCCGAATCTCTGGCCTCCGAACTGCGCCTTGCCTCCGAGCGGCTGTTGGGTGATAAGCGAGTACGGGCCGATGGAGCGCATGTGTATTTTATCCTCCACCAAGTGGATCAGCTTGAGCACATACATGGTGCCGACCGTCACTTTTCTGCCAAAGCGCTCTCCCGTCCTGCCGTCATACAGCCACACCTTGCCGTCTTCGGGCAGGCCTGCGGCCGCCAGAGCGGCTTTGATTTCTTCTTCCGTAAATCCCGCAAGCGCAGGAGTCCGCATGGCAACCCCGAGCTTTTCCGCAGCCCATCCAAGATGCGTCTCATAAATCTGTCCCAGGTTCATACGCGACGCCACGCCCATCGGGTTTAGAATCATTTCCACCGGCATACCGTCTTCCAGGTGCGGCATGTCTTCTTCCGGCAAAATCTTTGAAATCACGCCCTTGTTGCCGTGGCGTCCGGCGAGCTTGTCGCCGACCGCGATCTTGCGCAATTGCGCCACATCCACTTGAATGCGCTTGATAACGCCCGCTTCAAGCTTGTCTCCCCGCTCGCGTGAAAACTCGCGCACCGCGACGACGCGTCCGCGCTTGCCGTGCGGGAGACGTAAAGACGTATCCTTTACTTCACGCGCCTTCTCGCCGAAAATCGCGCGCAGGAGTTTTTCTTCGGGAGTCAGATCAGACTCGCCTTTGGGAGTGATCTTGCCTACCAGAATATCACCGGAGCGCACTTCGGCGCCTATGCGTACGACGCCTTCTTCGTCAAGATTTTTCAGCTTTTCCTCGCCGACGTTCGGGATATCGGGAGTCGTCACTTCCACGCCAAGCTTGGTATCGCGCACGTCGCATGTATAGTCCTCAATGTGAATTGAAGTATACCGGTCTTCTTTGAGCAGTTTTTCCGAAATGATAATCGCGTCTTCGTAGTTCGCGCCAAACCATGAAAGAAACGCGACGCGGATATTTTGTCCGAGCGCGAGTTCCCCGTTTTCCGTGGAAGAGCTGTCCGCAAGCACGTCGCCTTTCTTTACCTTTGCTCCATGTTGCACCACCGGCCGCTGGCGGATTGCGGTAAACGCGTTTGTCCTCAAAAACGAAACTAAAGAGTAGGGATGCAGTTTGCCGTTTTTGTCCTTGATGATGACTTCCTCCGCATCCACCGCTTCCACGACGCCGTCTTCTGCGGCCAAAATCACGCGTCCCGAATCGCGCGCCGCGCGCTTTTCGACGCCCGTACCCACCACGGGCGCATGCGCGCGTACGCACGGCACAGCCTGTCTTTGCATGTTGGATCCCATCATCGCGCGATTGGCGTCGTCATGCTCAAGAAAAGGAATGAGGCTCGTCGCAATACTGATACCCTGTTGGGGAGATACGTCTATAAAATCAACATCTTCGCGCCGGACGATGGACGGATTGCCGCGCACGCGCGCTTCCACTTCGTCGTTTTGAATCCGATTATGCTCATCTATCGCAATACCCGCATGCGCGATGTTGTAGTTCACTTCGGATGACGCGTCCAAGTACGAGACCTCGCCCGTGATCTTGCCATCTTTCACTTTGATGTACGGAGTTTCTATCAGGCCAAGCTCATTCAGCCGCGCGTGGCACGCCAAATGTCCCACAAGACCGATATTTGGGCCTTCCGGAGTCTGGATCGGACAAATCCTGCCGTAGTGCGACGGGTGCACATCGCGTACTTCAAATCCAGCGCGCTCGCGCTGTAGCCCCCCGGGACCCATGGCGGACAGACGGCGCTTATGCTCAAGCTCGGACAAAGGATTCACCTGATCCATGAACTGCGAGAGCTGGGACGATGTGAAAAACTCCTTTACAGACGCCATAAAAGGCCGCGCATTGATGAGTTGCGCCGGAGTCAGAGTCTCGGGATCAAGGGTGGACATGCGGTCGCGGATGATGCGCACCATACGCGCCACGCCCACGCGGAGTTTATTTTGGAGCAATTCGCCCACTCCGCGGATGCGCCGGTTGCCGAGGTGGTCAATATCGTCGGCAGGCGCTGATCCCGCATTATTGAGTCTGATGATCTCGCGCAGAACCGCCACTACGTCATTCACGGAAAGCGTACGGTCTTTTTCGTCTTTTGGGAGATTAAGCCTCTGGATAAACTTATAGCGGCCCACCTCACCAAGATCATACCGCTCCGCGCTAAACATGGACTGGATCAGGGACCGCGCATTGTCCGCCGTGGCCAAATCCCCGGGGCGGATACGCTTATAAAGCTCAATAAATGCGTCGTCTTGCTTTTCGGTCTGATCCTTTTCCAATGTCTTTTTGATAAAGGACACTTCTCCGTTATCAATGTCCGTAAAGCGGCTCATGATATCCGTCCCATGGATCAAGCCGAGGGCTTTCAAAAGACTGCTTGCGGCAATCTTGCGCTTGCGGTCTATTTTGACATACATTGCGCCGTCGCTGTCCGTTTCAAACTCAAGCCATGCCCCGCGATTGGGGATGATTTTGGCCCCAAACATACGCTTGCCGCGGGTAATGGACGTCGTAAAATACACGCCGGATGAGCGGATCAGCTGGGAAACCACCACCCGCTCCACACCGTTACCAATAAAGGTACCGCGCGGCGTCATGATCGGGAAATCGCCAAGATAGATCTCCTGCTCCTTTACTTCTTTGGTGCGCTTATTGGTCAGACGCGCCCGAATACGCAAAGGCGCCTCATAGGAGAGGTTGCGCGCGCGGGATTCCTCCTCGCTAAACTTCGGCTCGTCAAGATAAAAATTTACAAATTCAAGAGAGAACTCTTTTTCGCTGAAATCGCGTATCGGCGAAACTTCATCAAACAACTCCCGAAGGCCTTTTTTAAAAAACCAATCATAGGAGTTCAGCTGTGCCTCCACGAGATTGGGCAGGGGCACTAGCGGAGTCTTATAGCGGGCCGGAAATTGATTTTCCATAAATAATTACTTTTGTTTAGTAAAGATGGTAAAAGTAAAGAATGCCCGGTGGAAATTTGACAGAAAAACTATCGGTCAATTCGAATACGACAAAAAGACAGCCCTAAATGTCCTCCTTTGTTTAGGGGTCAAGCGAACTCTTGCGATTGCTACCTAGAGTCGCAGGTAATAATGGTATTTTTTATTTATCTCTTTCCCCTTCCGTCGTGATTTTGTCTCCCTTGGGGACACAGGCACGGGTCGGTTGAGGATGCTGTCCTCCTTTCCATACTCCGGCAGGAGCCGGAAAAAATAAATGTATGGACGGGACGGACATCAATCTCGCTTGAGTATACTCTTTTGACAATATGCCTGTCAATACCCTATACTGATTACAGAGTTCGTCACTATATATCCATGTTTAAACTCATAGGGAAATTCATTCTCAACGGCGCGGCGCTCTGGCTGATGGATGCACTTTTTGTCCAAGTCTCTTTTGCCGATCCCTATACGATTCTTGCCGCCGCCGCGGCTCTTGCCCTTATCAACGTCCTTTTTTGATAGTTTATCTAATCCCTACACTCTACTTTCTACGTTCTACTTTTTTCCATCACCATGCTTTATCTTCTTGATATTGCCCACATTATCGTATCAGTCCTGCTTGTCTCTGCTATCCTGCTCCAACGGCGCAGTGGAGGCCTTTCGCCGACTTTTGGGGGAGAAGGGGGCTTTTACCGTACGCGCCGGGGCATGGAGCGCGGACTTTTTTACGCCACTATAGCACTCGCAATCATCTTCATC
Organism: uncultured Candidatus Saccharibacteria bacterium; assembly: GCA_964646295.1. Lineage (GTDB taxonomy): Bacteria > Patescibacteriota > Minisyncoccia > Sungbacterales > HO2-52-23 > 2-02-FULL-52-23. Next base: position 3,730 of record CAZYED010000054.1, read on the forward strand.
GCTTTGGCGGTACTCAACATCGCATTTAAGTAGATTCTGTCCGATGATCGGGCAAATATTACTATTACACATGGACATTATCCGCTCATGGATCAATGACGCGTTGAGGCTTCAAAGACGTTGGAAACTCCTCACTGCGCGTAAACTCCTCTACCTCCCGCATATTCTCTCCCGCAAAGAGAAGCGTCTGCTTTTGTATATCATCCTTGTCATTGTGGTTGCAGGCGGCGGACTTTTTATCAGGACATATCTTTATTTCACCCATCCCACTCCCGCCGTTGGCGGATCATATACCGAAGGGGTCATCGGCGCACCGCGGTCCATCAATCCCCTCTACATCTCGCGGGATGCGGAGCGCGATATCGCGCATCTTGTTTTCTCGGGTCTGCTTGGATATGACGGCGCGGGAGAAATCACATACGACCTTGCGGAGCGCTACGATATCTCGCCGGACGGCAAGACATATACGCTCTATCTGCGCCAAAATTCCTTGTGGCATGACGGCAAGCCCGTCACCGCCGATGATGTGGTTTTCACCGTAAAACGCCTCCAGGATCCCCAGTATAAAAGTCCGTTCCGAGCAAACTGGCAAGGCGTTGAACCCGAAAAAATAGACGACCACACCGTGAAATTCACACTCCGCACCGCTTATGCCCCGTTTATAGAAAACCTTACTCAAGGCATCATACCCAAACATCTCTGGGAAGAGATCACTCCCGACCGGATGCTCCTGCACGAACTCAATCTCAATCCCGTAGGATCCGGCCCGTACCGGCTCAAACGCTTTAAATACGACAACGACGGCTCGCTCCTCTGGTACACCGTCGCGCGCAACTCGGATTACTGGGGCGACGGACCGTATCTGAAAGAGATCACATTTGTGTTTTATGCCGAGGAAGATGAGCTTCTGAACGCCTTGCACCGCGGAGAGATTGAAGGCTTTGGGCCGATTTCGGTACGCAACACCGAAGACATAAGCCGCGACCGCTATGCCGTGCTCACACTCGCAACGCCGCGCATCTTCAGCGTCTTCTTCAATCAGCGCCAGTCCCCCGCTCTTGCGGACAAAAGCGTGCGGGAGGCGATCGCATACGCTCTTGATAAGAGCCGCGTAGTCCGGGAAGTGGGGGGAGGAGCGATCGTCACGGATTCCCTGCTCCCGCCGTTTCAAGGCACGCCGTCCGAGAGCAAGACCCCGCTTCCGTACGACCAAGAACAAGCGCGCAAACTTCTTGATCGAGCCGGCTGGAAAGACACTGACGAGGACGGCATCCGGGACAAAAAAATCCGGCAGAACAATAAATTGCAAAGCGTGCCGCTCCGCTTCACGCTCGCGACAGGAGACTCGCCCGAACTCACGCGTGCGGCCGAAGCGATCAAGGCCATGCTCGCCGATATCGGCATTGAAATCTCGGTGGCATCCCATTCCTTTGCCGATCTTGAAGCTGGCGTCATCAGGCCCCGATCCTTTGAGATGTTGCTCTTTGGACAAGTCTACGGCTATGAGCCCGACCCCTTTACCTTTTGGCATTCCACGCAAATAAAAGATCCCGGACTCAACGTGGCGCTATTCGCCAACAAAAAAGCGGACCAGATACTGGAGGAAGCCCGCCGTACGACAAACACCACCCTGCGCCGCCAAAAATATGCGGCATTCGCGAGTCTTGCGGATGCGGATATTCCTGCCATCCCTTTGTACACCCAGCTGTATCTTTATCTCCTGCCGCGCGATATCAACGGAGTTGAAATCTCACGGATGGCCCTGCCGTCAGATCGCTTCAACGGAATTCAATTCTGGTATCGCGATACCCGCCGCGCGCTCGGCCGCCAGTGATCTTACTTGCGCTTTTCCCCACGATATGCTACAGTCTACTCACCTTACTTCTCTTGTCTTACCTGATGCATTAGTCAGGCATAGCTCGTGCCTGTCATATCCATTCCATGTCATAAACATCAATTGCGGCCGGTTCGTACCCGCATAGTAGACCTGTCCCCTTATAATT
>CAZYED010000055.1:0-4619 GCA_964646295.1 uncultured Candidatus Saccharibacteria bacterium
TGGATCACTTTTGCACGCCCATAGACCGAGAGCCAGTGAATGCGTTCTTTTTCAAGATCCTCCGGTATGTCTTGTACCGGATATTTCACCACAGGAAAAACTTTGTGGATCATGGGCCATCGCAGAGTATCTTTCTCATCGTCTTCCGGCAGAGTTCCGAGCGTCTGAACCCACGCGGTCAAAGGCGATGCCAAAAGCTCATCGTGGCATGCCTGAAGCGCTTCAAATCTCTCCCTCTCCTGTTCCACTGCGAATATGGGTATCCTGCGGATCTCCCGTTAGTACTGCGCAAGCGCGGGAGATGCAGACTTCAGGACCTCATCCACCCATACATCGTCATCGCTCTCTTGCTCGGGATAAAAGTCTGCGTCTTCTTCATCCCAATCCACACCATCAATCCCTTTACCGAAGTCAAAGGATATTTCCTCCTTCTGCGCCGTCTCTCTGCGATGCACGGCAAAGATATTTCGCTTTGCCTGCACTGCCCCCGCTCCCGCAGTCAGAGACGGCGATATGACTTCAAATCCAATGACAGCCACGGATATGGCGAGCGCCCGCATAACCTCCGGATCACGAAACACATCATCGGGCAATTCGCGGCACAGGTCCGGCGTCAACGCCCTTGCTCCGACAAGAGCAAGAAGAGCGTCATAGACCGCATGCGCATTCATTATCCATTCCTCCGCGACATGGGTACCACAGCCTCATTGCTATTGCCGTGCGCGCCATTCTCCCTACGACGGCGCGCCTCCTCCTCAAGCATAGACAGTACTCCCGCCTGCCGAGCCTCAAATTCATGTTTTTGAGCGTTCAGCAATTCAGATAATACAGCCACTTGTTGGCTCAAGTGATCAATCTTCCGCTCAAGTCTCGCGCTTGTTTGCGCAAAAAAAGCGCGGAAATCACTACGATCCTGCGCCGATACATCCTCTCCGACAATGCTGTCTGCGGATGATTCCGGCGCGGATGCCGAAAATTCGGCACGTTTCGCATCCTGATCCTTGCTCTCTGCCAGCCGGCACCTTTTGATAGTGCCCGAACCCTCAAGATGAAACTCCTCTATTTTCCCTTCGTGCTCCAGTTCCAAGAAAGCCGCAAGCGCCATACTGTTCATATGTGACGGCGTGTACCCCATCATCACAGCTGTTCGTGATATAATCTCTCCTTTACGTAAAGATTCTTCCCCTTGAGACGCGACCACTTCCAGAAGCGCGTCTTTCCATTGCACTCGCGTACCACGAGTTTTTTTAAGACCTCTCATGGGATACCTCCTCTCTGTACAGGGTATACGGCGATTCAATTGTAAAAGGGCACTGCATCATGCGGTTATAAGGCAACCATAACAAAGGAATGCCAGTATTGCCAGCCGATTTTTCATGTTGATTATCTGTGCGTTTTACGGTACTATGGGGGCACGCTAACAGACATTTCTAGTCATGGAAAAAGAGAAAAAAAGCAAAAAAGACACCGCTGAAAGCGGCTCCTCGTACACCGCAAAAGACATCTATGTCCTGGAGGGACTGGAGCCCGTGCGCAAGCGCCCGGGCATGTATATCGGCTCCACAGGCCCCGACGGACTGCATCACCTGATCTGGGAAGTGCTGGACAACTCCATTGACGAGGCAATGGCGGGGCACGCCAAAAAGATTGCGGTCACCCTTCTGCCCGATCACCACGTACGCGTGGTGGATGACGGCCGCGGGATTCCGGTAGACGTCCACAAACAGACCAAGAAATCCGCGCTTGAGACCGTACTCACGACCCTCCACGCGGGAGGCAAATTCGGCAGTGACGCATACAAAGTATCCGGCGGTCTGCACGGAGTCGGCGTATCGGTCGTCAACGCGCTTTCCGTGTCGCTCAAAGCCGAGGTGTGCCGCGACGGCGTCCAGTACAGTCAGGATTATGCGCGGGGCATCCCCAAGGGACAGGTAAAAAAAGTGGGGAAATGCGGAGGATCTGGGACCGCCATTACCTTTGCCGCAGACCCGCAGATTTTTGAAAAAATAGAATTTGACCTCCACAAGATACTGGATCACATCCGCCAGCAGGCGTATCTGACGCGCGCGATCAACGTCACAGTGATAGACGCGCGCACGGACGAAAAAGCAAAGGACGGCTCCGTGCTCGCGCATCCCTACACGTTTTATTTTGAAGGCGGGATCGCATCCTATGTCCAATACCTCAACCGCAACGAAGAAGCCAAGCACGAGCACACGTTTTACTGCGCCAAAGAAGTGGAGGTCGCGGGCGACAAGAAGATCATGGTGGAAACAGCACTCCAGTACACGGACGACCTGACGGGCAAAGAAATGGCATTTGCCAATAATATTTATAACGGCGAGGGCGGCACGCATCTCACCGGATTCCGCACCGCGCTCACGCGCGCGCTCAATGACCACGCAAAACAAAACGATTATTTCAAAAAAGACGACGAGACGCTCACGGGCGAAGACGTGCGCGAGGGACTGACCGCCGTAGTCTCGGTAAAAATACAAAATAGCACCCTTCAGTTTGATGGCCAGACCAAATCCAAGCTCGGCAATCCCGAAGCGCGCACCGCCGTGGAAATGGTGGTGGGGGAGGCGCTCAAAGAATGGCTCGGACAGTACCCGCGCGACGCGGAAGCCATCATCGGCAAGGCGCTTCTCGCCCAAAAAGCCCGCAAGGCGGCCAAAGCCGCGCGCGAGACGGTTCTACGGAAAGGGGCATTGGAAGGCATGGCGCTCCCGGGCAAACTCGCCGACTGCCAGTCGCGCGATCCTTCGCAATCGGAATTATTTCTGGTGGAAGGCGACAGCGCGGGCGGCAGTAGCAAACAGGGGAGAGACCGTAAGTTCCAAGCCATCCTCCCTTTGCGCGGCAAAATCTTAAACGTAGAGCGCGCGCGGCTTGATAAGATGCTCGCGAGCAAAGAAATCAAATCGCTCATTATCGCGTTGGGAGCCGCCATCGGAGATGAATTCAACGCGGACCGCCTGCGGTATCATCGCATCGTCATCATGACTGATGCGGACGTGGACGGCGCGCATATCAGGACGCTCATCCTGACGCTTTTTTACCGATATTTTCCCGTGGTCATAGAGCGCGGATACCTCTATATCGCACAGCCACCGCTCTATCGGGTGCAGGCGGGCAAAGTATCGCGCTATGTCTACTCCGATGCGGAAAAGGAAAGCGCGATCGCGGAAATCAAGAAAGCAAAAAGCGAAAAGCGAAAAGCGAAAAGCGACGACGAGACGGAAACGGAAGATACGGGGATGAAAGGCATTGAGATACAGCGATACAAAGGCTTGGGTGAAATGAATCCGTCGGAACTCTGGGAGACGACCATGGATCCGGAGCGGCGCATCTTAAAGCAGGTCAAGATTGATGACGCGGCCGCGGCCGACCATATCTTTGATATCCTGATGGGCGACGAGGTGCTCCCGCGCAAAAAATTCATCCAGACGCACGCCAAGGCGGTGAAGAACCTTGACATATAACATCGTTATAGAAGGAGGGAGAGGTGCGCATAAATTATTATACTACGGAACGCGCGTGCAGAGCCTGCGTCAGGCAGGGATTGCGCGGCATACAGCGCCACTCATGTATCGGTGCCATGGTTTATACCATCGGTTGTGGCATCGTCTTGCTCACACGCATTCTTCGTCAAGAACCCATAGGTTGGTACGCTCTATATGCAGTCGCCATTTTTCTCGCAGGCGTATGTCTAACTGCACTCTGCATGGGAGCACTCTACATATTCTTCAAAATATCTATGTGGCGCTTGCGAGTATGGTATATCAAAAGCGGAGAGCAACACGATGCGAAGGACTCGCCCGCAGATCGTTGACGCCATGACTCCGATAGAGTACTGTTTTCAAAGCTCATCATCTTCACCTCTATCAGGAAAGGGACGTGGGATGTTTCAGTATGCATACTGCAAATGCGGAGAGGTGCACGAAATTGAGATCGTACCTCTCCCGGATCGCGACTTCGGAGAAGCGGTCTATCATCAACAGTTCTGCCACAATGCCTCTTTGCGGGGACCAAAAGGGGAGCGGTACTACTATATCAAGGATTTTGAGTACTTGAGATTCGGTGCCGAGAGCGCTGAGCGCATCGGTTGGGCAATCATCCGCATCAAGGATACTGCACACAGGGTTCTACCCAATGCTCAACATGAACCCATGCCCATCCCATGCCCGTTTTAGCCTCCATAGACACTGCCGCTCCGATTCAAATCGGGGCGGCGCTTCACTTCTTGACTTCTCTATATGAAGTGGGGTATCATGACGCTATCACATAAAGGCCTGCGGGCCTTTTAAAAGACCCAAAATGCTTACTCGTATCGCAACATTTCTCAAAGAAGCGCAGATTGAACTGAAAAAAGTCCGCTGGCCGACCCGCGAAGAAACCATCCGTTATACGGCCGGCGTTATCGTGGTGAGCGCGGCGCTTGCCATATTCCTCGGCTCTCTGGATTATCTCTTCCAGCGCGCCGTAAATACATTCCTTCTCTAAAATGCCAAAACAGACAAGCGAATTCGGCAAAAACTGGTACGCCATCCATACCTATTCCGGGTATGAGGATGCCGTCGCGCGCAACCTCAAACAGCGTATTGAATCCATGGGCA
>CAZYED010000055.1:4629-5711 GCA_964646295.1 uncultured Candidatus Saccharibacteria bacterium
GCATGGAGGACAAGATCTTCAATGTGCTCGTCCCTATAGAAAAAAAGATACGCATCAAAAACGGCAAACGCCGCGTCGTGGAAGAAAAGATATACCCCGGATACGTACTCGTGCAGATGATCGTAACGGATGATTCATGGTACGTGGTACGCAACACGCCGCGCGTCACGGGATTTGTGGGAGCCGGCACGACTCCTGCCGCACTCTCGCAGGAGGAAATAGACGATCTGCTCGGACGCATGGGCGAGGCGGAGCCGAAATTCAAGATCGAAGTCGCTGTCGGTGATCCGGTCAAGATCACGGACGGGCCGTTCAAAGACTTTGACGGCAAAGTGGCGGAAGTGGATCAGGAGCGCGGCAAGATCAAAGTCCTAGTCAATATGTTCGGCCGCGACACACCCGTAGAACTTGACTCATTGCAGATAAAGAAATTATAAATCGCATGTTGAATGTAGTAGGTAGAATGTGGATATAAGAATGGACATTCCATATACTACATACTACATTCAACATTCTACATTCATCACGTATGGCAAAAGCAATCAAAATCGTCGTAACGCTCCAGATTCCCGCAGGCAAGGCAACGCCGGCGCCTCCGGTAGGTACCGCGCTCGGGCCGCATGGCATCAACATCGGCGACTTTGTCAAAAAGTACAATGACGCCACGCGCGCCATGGAAGGCGAGATCGTGCCTGTGCAGATCACGATCTATGAGGATCGCTCCTTTGAATTCAAACTGAAGACCCCTCCGGCATCCGACCTCCTGCGCCGCGCGGCAAAAGTGGAAAAAGGATCGGGCGTACCCAACCGCACCAAAGTAGGCAAGGTAAGCCGCGCCGATGTCCGCGCCATCGCCGAGCGCAAAATGGAAGACCTCAACGCCGAATCAGTGGAGGCCGCCATGAAAATCATTGAAGGCACCGCGCGCAGTATGGGCATAGAGATTGCTGCGTAATCACATCAGACAAAACTAGACCTACTGCGTAAAGATTTTCGTAGCGAAATTGTCAGTTTTCGAGCGAGACGAAGGAAAAATTATGAGGCATATACGGCGTATATGTTGAATAATTTTTCCAAAGTCG
>CAZYED010000056.1:0-5639 GCA_964646295.1 uncultured Candidatus Saccharibacteria bacterium
CGCATGGCGCTCGCTTGGGAGCGCGAAAGCGATCGCGTGTCCTCCGGCGCCCGCGCGCGCGGTACGGCCAATACGATGCACATAATCCTCCGACACCGCAGGCAGGTCGTAGTTGATGACAAGCTCAATGCCTTTGACGTCAATACCGCGCGATGCGATATCGGTCGCCACAAGCACGCGATAGCGGCCGGTGCGAAATCCTTCCAATGCTTCGCGCCTCTGCCCGAGCGTACGGTTTGAGTGTATCTCCGCGGCATTGACACCAATCGCCCGGATCGTGCGCACGATCCGCTTCACCCCGTGCTTGGTGCGGGCAAATACGAGCGTGGATCCTTTATATTGCTCAAGCAATTTTGCCAAGAGCGATACTTTGCGCTCCTGCGGCACGATAAAAAGCTCCTGCGTCACGCGATCAGCGGTCGTCCCCGCAGTCGCAATCTCAACCTGTACGGGCAGCTTCATGTGCGCCGACGCCATTTTCATGATCTCGGGCGGCATGGTCGCGGAAAAAAGCATGGTCTGGCGCTCGCGCGGAAGTGCGGCGAATATCTTCTGTATCTGCGGCCAGAATCCCATATCAAGCATGCGATCCGCTTCATCCAGTACAACAATCGCCGCCTGATCCAGACGTACGGTTTTCTGCTCCAGATGGTCAATAAGACGCCCGGGTGTCGCGATGATGACATTCGGACTGCGGCGAAGAGCCTGCATCTGCGGCCCAAACGATGCGCCACCGATCAGGATCGCGGTGCGGATACCCATACTCTGGCCGACTTTACGAAACGTCTCCTCCACCTGCACGGCAAGCTCGCGGGTCGGGAGCACTACAAGACCCTGTTTTTTGAGCGCCGCGATCTGCTGCAGCATCGGGATGCCAAACGCAAGCGTCTTGCCCGTACCCGTCTGCGCGATGCCGACGACATCTTTGCCTTGTACCGCTATGGGAATCGCTTTTTCCTGGATCGGCGTGGGCGTCTTAAAGTGAAGCCTCGCAAGCGCGTCTAAAAGAGCCGGCGCAATGCCGAGTCCGGTGAATCCTTTTTGATTTTTTTCTTCGTTGATGTGTTGATCCATAATAAATTTTTCTGTACTATTTAATCTGTCTATGAAAACCGTTAATCTCTGTGTTGTGGGCGACAGCATTTCGTACGGCGCATGGGATCCATCCGGCGGATGGGTAGACCGCCTGCGCTCGTACCTGCACGGCATCATTCTTGCCTCGCGCTTTCAATCATACTACTTCGCATATCACTTGGGCATCCCGGGCGACACGACGGGCGATATCCTCGCGCGCCTCGGACATGAGGCACAAGCGCGGGAGCCGCATGTCATCATCCTCGCCGTCGGCATCAATGACGCGCGATGGCGCGTGCCGGGGCAAATCCCTCATGTGGATGAAGCCGTGTTCCGCCGCAACATAGAGGCGCTGATTGCGGAGGGACGCCGCTTCACCCGATCGCTCGTCTTCGTAGGGCTGACCTCGGTTGATGAATCCAAGACCATGCCCTTTGAGCCGAACTGCTATTTTGAAAATGAACGTATCCGGCGCTACGACACTATCATCAGGGAACTCACGGCTGATGCAGGAGTGCTGTATCTGCCCGCATACGACGCCCTGTCTCCCGCAGAGGACATGGAAGACGGCCTGCACCCCAACGCCCGCGGACACGAAAAATTATTTTTGCTTGTCCGCGATTTCTTGACAGCGCACGACCTGCTCTGATCATCACTTAGCCTGACGGCGCGTTTTGTTGCGGTCAATTTCATTCAGAAATTGCTTGCGCAGACGCACGCTCTTGGGCGTGATCTCCAGATACTCGTCCTCTGTCATCACCTCAAGTCCCCGCTCAATCGTCATCGGAGACGGAGGCGTGAGTATGATGGATTCGTCCGATCCCGCGGCACGCATGTTGGACAGCTGTTTACCCTTGGTGGGATTGACCGACATCTCCTCGCCCTTTGCGGTATTGCCGATCACCATACCTTGGTACACTTCGGTAGCAGGGGCGATATACAGCGTCCCGCGATCCTGAAGATTATAGAGCGAGAAGCCGAGAGCCTTGCCGTCCGCCATGGAGACCATGGATCCTGCGACGCGCTTTTTGATCTCTCCCGCCCACGGACGGAATCCGATCACGCGCGATGCAAGAATCCCCTCGCCTTTGGTATCCACCAAAAACTGGTTGCGATATCCGAGAAGCCCGCGCGTCGGCCCCTCAAACGAGAGGCGTACGGTCGCATCGTGCTGTGTCACTCCCGTAAGCGTAAATCCGCGGCCGCCCAAGCGCTCAATCACGACCCCCTGATATTCGGTTGGCGTATCCACGATCACTTCTTCAAACGGCTCCGACTTCACGCCGTTTTCTTCGCGGATGATGACTTGCGGCTGGGAGACCTGCAGTTCATATCCCGCGCGGCGCATATTTTCGAGCAGGATCGCGACATGCAATTCTCCGCGCCCCGAGACTTTCAAACTCTCCGCGGATGAAAAATCAACTTTCAGTCCGACGTTTACCTCAAGCTCGCGCTCCAGATACTCGCGGATCTGCCGCGACGTTACGAATTTCCCTTCGCGGCCGGCAAACGGAGAATTATTTACAAGAAAATTGAGCTCAATGGTCGGCTGATCAATCGCGATTGCCGGAAGCGGCTCGCCGTTTTGATCCGCCATGACGGTCTCGCCGATATCAATATCCGGCAGGCCCGCGACAAGCACAATATCCCCGGCTCCTGCCTCGGCGGCTTCCGTCTTCTCAAGCCCGCTGAAACTGAATATCTTATTTATCTTACCGGTACGCGCAGTACCGTCGGGCTTTTTTACCCAGACACTCGCACCCGGCGCTACCGTGCCTTCATATACGCGCGCCACGGCAAGCCGTCCAAGAAAATTATCGTAGCCGAGATTAAACGGTTGCAGGCGCAGAGGTTTTGCGATCAGCGCGTCAGACGATGCGACAGGCACATGCTCCAGGATTACATCAAGCAGAGGCGTGAGATCAGACGACTCATCGGTAAGTTTGCGCCGGGTAATACCTGCGCGGCCGATCGCGTATACCACGGGAAAATCCGCTTGGTCGTCGTCCGCGCCAAGCTCCAGAAAAAGCTCTAGCACCTGCTCTTCGCATCGCGCAGGATCAGCGGCGGGCTTGTCTATTTTATTAATTACCACGATCGGCTTGATACCAAGCTCCAAGGACTTTTTCAGCACGAATCGCGTCTGCGGCATGGGACCCTCCTGCGCGTCCACCACCAAAAGCACGGAGTCAATGGAACGCAATACGCGCTCCACCTCCGATCCGAAATCCGCGTGTCCCGGAGTATCTACGATATTGATCTTCGTATCTTTATAAAAGATCGCCGCGTTTTTTGAATAAATCGTAATGCCGCGCTCTAGCTCAAGCGTATTGGAATCCATAGACACGCCTTCTTTGACGGCGCCTGTTTGCCGCAAAATAGCGTCGGTCAGGGTGGTCTTGCCGTGGTCTACATGGGCAATGATAGCGATATTTCTTATCTCCATTCCGTAAAAATTTGTACAAATTAAAAGGCGGGGCAGACCTACCCGACCCGCAGTGACAAATATAACATTATCCTATCTCAATGTCAAACAAATACGGCGCATCCGGACTCCGGCATCTACTGCACCGCAAGGAGTTCCACTTCAAACACGAGCGGCGTACTGGGCGGAATCCCTCCCTCGCTCGATCCTGTGGATCCGTACGCAAGAGATGCGGGAATCAGGAGCCGCCGCTTGCCCCCGACCCGCATGCCCTGTATCCCCCGCTCCCATCCCGGAATCACCATGCCCTGCCCCAGCGTAAATATAAACGGCTTGCCCCGATCGTATGAGCTGTCAAATTTTACTCCGCTGGTAAACGTACCCGTATAGTGCACGGTCACTGTCATCCCGCTCCGCGCTTCAGCCCCTTCGCCTACTTTGAGATCCGCGATCTTGAGCTCCGTCCCCACAATAATAGGCGGTACGTGCTCCGCAGGCGTCGGGAGTACGGACGTCTCGCCTGCCGTCTCAAAAGCAGACTGTCGAAACAGAAAATAAACAATGCCGATGATGACAGCAAGGACGATAATACCGATCCCAAGATATTTCATATTCTCAATATAACAATCCTTTAAAAGACAGACAAGCCGTCAGACAAAAATCATTTCAATACATCCCACATCAGAGGATCCTCTCCCCCGTCTATTTTGAAGATCGCGATACCCCGCACGCCAAGCTTGCGCGCAAGCGCGACTTTGTCCCTGATCGCGGATGCATCGCTCCACCACACCAGACGCAGAGGCCCCTGCGAAAGTGTCGGAGTACCCGCCGGAGACGCCGCAGATGCGGTACTGACCACTTCAGGCCCCACGGCGGCAAATTCCGGACTATCCTTTGGAACAGCAGGGGGCGCTATCGACACATACACAAAACTCAACTCCCCCGCGCTATTGCGCGTCGGAGTAATACTGAAACTTGCCGCAAGGTCCGTCGCATATTTCGGATTAAACGACCACATCCTGTCATAGGAAAATCCCTTGCCGTATGACGCAACTTCCGATTCATATCCGTATGTCGCAACTCCGATGACGATTTTTTTCTTTGAGATGGTGCGCGCGGCCAACGTCACGACTTTTTCCACCCACTGCGGATCCGCTACCGGCGCATACGGCCCGGGTACCGCCCGATTGAGCTTCAGATCTATGGATCCCTGATCGTATGCCATGATCCGCACGCGATCGCAGTATTTGTTGATTGCGACAAAGTCGTTGGCATACCTGATATCTTTGGGGATCACGCTGAATCTGTCCTGCAAAGGCGTACGCGCCTCAATCGTACATACGACAAATTTTTTCCCGATCGCCTTGTAGAGATCGCGCAGGAAGATAGAGTAATAATCCTTTGTACTTGCTTTCTTGCCTTCATAGTCAATATCAATGCCGTCAAAACCGCGGTCGTTCACTTCTTTGACGATCGCGGCGATATGCGCTTTGCGGAGTTTGGCGCTTTTCATTACGCGATCAATCGCGTTGCCGTCGCTCCACATCACTGTCGGGATCACGCGCACTTTTTTCTCATGCGCCGCGGCGATCAGATTCTGCCACGCAGGATCATCAAGCTTCATCGTATCCACGAGCGTCCCGTCCTTTTTGACCGAATACCCAAACGGACTGATCTCCTTAAATACGTCCATATGCGCGATCGCGTCAGCCGTACCTGTCGCACTACGCCAATACGGCACCCATCCCGCTATTTCAAACGGTACGGACGCCGGCGGTTTTGCCGAAGCCGCGGCAGACGCCGTGCCCGCCGTAGCACATACCACGAAAGTAAAGACCGCCGCAATTACACCATGCAGTATTATCTTCTTCAAATTTCTTCTTTCACGCGTTATTCCACTGGCTGGGAGAAATACCAGCTTGACGCAGAATCTCTGAGATAAGATGTTTTGAAATGTCGCCTTCATGCGGATTAGGAATATGAACTTTTAGCTCTCCCTTCACCATAAACAAATGGCGGCCGCCTGCATAGGGACCGTCAAAACCAAGATTACCAAACTTCCTGACAAGCTTTCTCCACGAAATACTATTAGGCATGTCTCGCAAGCACCCGCCGATCCATTTTTATCTTAAATCCCGGC
>CAZYED010000057.1:0-5636 GCA_964646295.1 uncultured Candidatus Saccharibacteria bacterium
AGTTCGGCGGCGTCGTACCCAATCTTGCGCGCCGCGAGCATGAAAAAAATCTCGTGCCGATGCTCCTTACGGCGTTACGAGAATCAGGAAGCAAGAATCAAGAACCAAGGAAACGGTACAACGAAAATGTTTTTACATCTTGCTTCTTGATTCTTGATTCTATCCTCACCCGCGAATCCTCGCTCCTTGTCACATTCAAAAAACATGCTCGCACGTTGTTTCCTCCACCCGATATTGACGCGATAGCCGTCACGTACGGCCCGGGGCTCGCGCCGGCCCTTTGGACGGGAGTCAATTTCGCGCGCGCGCTTGCGACTCTGTGGCATAAACCTCTGATTCCGGTCAATCACATGGCAGGACATTTTTTCTCCGCTTTTTTGAACGAAAGTGGAATGTCGCAAGGAGAAAATAGTATACGGCACTCTATATTCTATCATCTACCCACGATCAAATTTCCCGTACTGGCACTCTTAGTAAGCGGCAATCATACGGAAATCATACTCGTGAAAAAGCCATGGCAGTTCAATATCCTTGGGCAGACACATGACGATGCGGCAGGAGAGGCATTTGATAAAATAGCACGGGTCATGGGATTTCCGTATCCCGGAGGACCTGCAATTTCCCGCCTCGCGGAAAAAGGCAACGCCAAGAATTATCCGCTTCCAAGTCCCATGATCCATAGCAAAGATTATGATTTCAGCTTCTCCGGCCTCAAGACCGCGGCACTCTACCGCATCCGCGATATCACCGGCTCCGTCTCATGGCAAACAAAGGCAAAATTGACTCCCAAACAAAAGGCGGATATTGCGGCATCGTTTGAAAATGCCGCTATCAATGTCCTTGTGAAAAAAACCATCCGCGCGGCCAAAGAATACAAAGTAAAAACACTGCTTCTCGGCGGAGGCGTCTCCGCCAACGCTTTGCTTCGCCAAGAAATTCGCAAAGCGATAAAAGAGCATCTACAACCTACTACCTACCACCTACCACCTTCTAATTTAACCGGCGACAACGCGCTCATGATCGCGACCGCCGCGTATTTCTGCAACCACAAGTCCGCTCCCGACAAAGTGAGAGCGGACGCAAATCTGCGGCTTGAAGAGCGGTAGATAAATTGCTACAGTAGCACTATTCATTTCCCCTTATGGAGTCAAACGAAATCCCGTCGCAGTACAACCCCAAAGATATTGAGGACAAAATCTATCGGGAATGGGAGACTTCCGGATTTTTTAATCCCGACCGGCTCCCGCCGATCGGCGCGGACGCGCACGGACTTGATAGACGCGGACAAACGCGGAAAGGTCTGCATGCGTCCGCGTCAAGTCCGCGTAAGTCAGCGTTTACGGTCATCATGCCGCCGCCCAATGCAAACGGCTCGCTCCACATCGGACACGCGGTATTCGTGACGCTCCAGGACATCATGACGCGCTACAAGCGCATGCGGGGATTCAAGACGCTTTGGCTCCCGGGCGCGGATCATGCGGGCTTTGAGACACAGGTGGTGTACGACAAAAAACTTGAAAAAGAAGGACGCAACCGCTTCAAAATTCCGCGCGACGAGCTTTATCAAGAGATGCTCGCCTTCACCATGGAAAACAAAAAGGTGATGGAAGGCCAGCTCCGCAAACTGGGCGCCTCATGCGACTGGAGCCGCGAAAAATTCACTCTTGATCCGGATATCGTCTCAAAAACACAGGAAGCATTTGTGGATTTTTATAACAAAGGCCTCGTGTATCGGGGCGAGCGCATCATCAACTGGTGCGTCAAGCACCAGACAGCGCTCGCGGATCTTGAAACCTCATACATTGAGAAAAAAGATCCGCTCTATTACTTCCAATACGGGCCGTTTGTGATCGCGACCGCGCGCCCCGAGACAAAGTTCGGCGACAAGTATGTCGTCATGCATCCCAAAGACAAACGATACGCGCAGTATAAAGACGGCGATACGCTTGATCTTGAATGGATCAACGGCACCATCACGGCAACAATCATAAAAGATCCTGCGATTGACATGTCATTCGGCACGGGCGTCATGACGATCACGCCGTGGCATGACGCAGTAGACTTTGACATCGCCGAGCGGCATAAACTTGCAAAAGAGCAGATCATTGACCGCTTCGGGAAGCTCCTTGCGATCGCGGGGGAATTTGCCGGCATGAAGATCGCGGATGCGCGACCCCTGATCGTGGAAAAACTCAAAGCCAAAGGATTACTCGTAAAGACAGACGAGGCATACGATCACAAAATCGCAGTATGCTACAAATGCAACCACCCGATTGAGCCGCAGATCCTGCCGCAATGGTTTTTGCGCATGAAGCCGCTTGCGGAGAAAGCCATTGAGGCGGTGGAGAGAGGCGAGATCACGTT
This sequence comes from uncultured Candidatus Saccharibacteria bacterium, assembly GCA_964646295.1. Classification (GTDB taxonomy): domain Bacteria; phylum Patescibacteriota; class Minisyncoccia; order Sungbacterales; family HO2-52-23; genus 2-02-FULL-52-23. Next base: position 2,365 of record CAZYED010000057.1, read on the forward strand.
TGTCCCGCCGCGTTTCAAAAAAATCTATTTCCATTGGCTCCGCAACATCCGCGACTGGAATCTTTCCCAGCAAATCACATGGGGCATCCGCATCCCCGCATGGTTCAAACGGGAATCAGGAATTAGGAGTCAGGAATTAGGAGGGGATACGGATGATGTATATGTGGGCATGACGTCGCCAGAAGGCGACGGGTGGGAGCAGGATCCGGATGTATTTACCACATGGTTTTCATCCGGGCAGTGGCCGTTTTTGACGCTGGGATTCCCCGATTCAAAAGACTACAAAACATTCTATCCGACCGATGTCATGGAGACCGGATGGGATATTTTGTTTTTCTGGGTGGCGCGCATGATCATGCTCGGCCTCTACCGCACCGGCAAAATCCCTTTTAAGACCATATACCTGCACGGACTCGTCCGCGACAAAGACCGCCAGAAGATGTCCAAGTCAAAAGGCAACGTGATTGATCCTCTCGGAGTCGCCGAACAGTACGGCACGGATGCGGTACGCATGGCGCTCACGATAGGAAATCTTCCCGGCAACGACACTGCCATCTCGGAGGAGAAAATCCGCGGATACCGCAATTTTGCCAATAAGATCTGGAACGCGACGCGATTCCTGCTTATGCGGATGGGGACGCCGCCCATTATTAAAAAAGTGAAGTACGGAGCAAAAGAGAAAGCCATGCTCGCGCGTCTCAAAAAACTCACCGCAGATGTTACCAAAGACATGGAGAATTACCGCATGCACCACGCGGCGGACAAACTCTATCACTTCTTCTGGCACTACTATGCGGACAAAGTGATTGAGGAAATGAAGCCGCGCTTGGACGCGCCCGACGGCACCGCCGAAAAAGAAACCGCCAAAGCGCTCCTGCTTGAGTTTCATCGGACGCTGATGATCCTCCTGCACCCTTTCATGCCTTTTATCACGGAGGAGATATGGAAGCATCTACCAAAAGGAAGTGGAAAGTGGAAAGTGGAAAGTGGAAAGTTGCTGATTATTGAAAAGTGGCCCACTTAGTTTGTAGGAGGTAGTTGGTGGATAGTAGAAAATGACAGCTAAGATGCTTCGCAATTGTTTCTACCACCTACAACCTACTTACTACTACCTCGTCATATGGCTCTTGCCGCAATCATCGGCGCAAATACCGGATATCTGCTTTTAGCATTTCTACCACCCGTCCTGTGGCTGTTGTTTTACCTGCGGGAAGACCGGCATCCCGAGCCCAAACGCCTGCTACTTGCCACCTTCATCGGCGGCATGGCCGCGGCGGTGATCGCCGTGGTGGCGGAAATCGCGATCCTGGGCCAGAGCGGCCTCCTGATCTTTGAGGGACGTACCATACCCATGGCGCTGATGGCATTTCTCGTGATCGCGCTCATTGAGGAATATGTAAAATATCTGCCGGTAAAATTTCTCATTGAGAAACGCGGGGAGTTTGACGAGCCGGTGGACGCCATGATCTATATGATGACGGCGGCTCTGGGCTTTGCGGCGCTTGAAAACGCGCTTTTCCTCCTCCCGATACTCCACACGAGCGTCCCCGCGGGGCTTGCCGTAACCGTCAACCGCTTTTTGGGCGCAAATCTTCTCCATGCGCTCTCCTCGGGCATTGTCGGATTCTTTCTTTCGCGCGCATGGTTTCATCCGCACCGCCGACACTTCATAGCGCTTGGCATCATGGCGGCATCGGTCTTGCATGCGCTTTTCAATACCCTTATACTGATACGAGAGGATGTCGCGCAGGGGACATGGTATCTCATTCTTCTGCTCGGCGTCATGTCAATGATGGTTTTAATAGATTTTGAGCGACAAAAGAAAAAATCAAAATGAGTACTTTTTTTGAAAAGCTTACCGGCGCGCGATCCCGACCCGAAGATGACGACCGAGGGCCAGCACCTAGCCGCCGCGAGCCGCCACGCCATACCCCACCGCCGCATAAAGAGCCACCAAGTCCTCATGCCCGCCATGAGGGGGAAAGCCGCCCCACACACCTGAAAGTTGAAAGCGAGGAGCGCCCCGCGCGCCGTCCGGAGCCTGCTCCCGAGCCTGTGGAGGAGGAAGGAGAGCTTACCGTAGATATTTACGACAAGGGAGACGCAATCGTGATCCAGTCCACCGTCGCAGGCGTCAAACCGGAGGATTTGGACGTCTCCATCACCAGCGATTCGGTTACGATCCGCGGCAAGCGCGAAGCTCACGAGGAAGTAAAGGAAGAAAACTATTACTACAAAGAGCTTTTCTGGGGGACATTCAGCCGGTCGGTCATCTTGCCGGAAGAGATTGAAGACGACATGGCCGAAGCATCCCTCAAGCACGGGCTTCTGACGATACGCCTGCCCAAGAAACGCCGCGGCGTCGTACAGAAACTCAAAGTAAAATCCGTCTGATTACCTATCAAAACGCTGATCCGACGTACGTCGGATCAGCGTTTTGTATTATCCGAAATTATTCAGGAACCCGTCTCGACGCATCGGGAAACTGAAGGCGGCGGAAGCACGGCATCAATTACTCGCGCCGCCACGCGCTCTCCCAAAGACTGCTCATCATTCGCTTCCTCAAGCCGGGTGATAAGCTCTGCCGCCTCGCTGGCGGTTTTCCCGATACCTTCAAGAAAAGTGGCATCGGACTCCGAGACGCCAAAGCTCTCAATCGCTTCAACTTGTCCCTGTATTGCGCCGATTTTCTCTTTCAGCGCATGTATTGCAGACTGGCGCCGCCTCACGGGGTCTTGAGGCACTACCGCATCCCGCAATGGATCCGTCCAAGAGCTGAAATTTGCCAGACCCGCAAATCCGAGCAGTTTTTCACGCATGCCGCCCGGCGCATAGCGCCAGCCGATGCTCACGATGCTGACCATTAAAACCGATACGACAAAAAATCTTTTCATGGAGAGGGCGTGGATTTCGTCTCAAAATAGAATCTCTTCACGAGCTTTGGCAGATCACTCTTTGCCCGCTCTCCTGCCGCAATCCGATCTAAAAGCTCGCGCGGCGTGAGCCAGAAGTCCTCCACAAAATCGTCCAGACTATAGAGCGGAGTCGCATTCCATTGTATCTCATATACGTGCATGTAGGCGGACACTTTGTCTTGCGGGGGCGTCAATTTGCCCAAAAAACGACATGGGACTTTCGCGATATCAAGATTCACTTCTTCCTTGGTCTCCCGCGCAAACGCCTGATCATATGTCTCGCCCGACTCCACATGCCCCCCGACGCTCATATCAAGACAGAGAGGGAAAATCCGTTTGGTCAGCGCCCGGCGCGGA
>CAZYED010000058.1:0-5174 GCA_964646295.1 uncultured Candidatus Saccharibacteria bacterium
CTCTCCCCCTCCGTATAACAGCATAACTCCGCCATAAAATGGCGGAGCTATGATGAGGAGGGTGGCATTTCGCAACAAAGAAAACTTATTTACTATATATCTCATTGAGGATTTTGCGGGTGCGGGGACCTGCAAGGCCTTGGGGCGGGATCGGCGCTATGCCGTGCCGCTCCTGGAATGCTTGGAGTCCATCGCGAGTCGTGTCGGAAAAGTTGCCGGTGATGCGGTCGTCATACAGGCCTTCAAGAAAGAGAGCGTTTTGCAGGGCGGCAACGTCTTTGCTGTTTTTCATGCCGTAGGAAAGATCGGTTTTCCATGCGTACCTGAAATCTTCCGCCGACTCCGGCATGCGATAATCATAAATCTCATTGAGCGTAGCAAGTGTCATGCGCCCTACCGTGCCGGTTTGGGGCAGGAGATACTTTTTTTGAAATGCTTTGACTGCGGTTTTGGTGCATGGCCCGAAGTTGCCCGTGAGCAGGCAATCGTGAGGATTAAATCCTGCGGCAGGGTACAGATTCTCATGGGAGAGTGCTATCTGGAGCGCCAAGACCTCCGCACTTTCTTTTGCGCCAAATGGGGGCGCCGTGTCCCAACGGCGCGGCAAAAAAGACGAGCGTGCAAGAAATAAGTCGGCGTCCGGGCTGAAGTAGAGTTTGATACCGCGGTATGTCTGATAGGCAAGCTCCTTGAGGAGCGGCCGCCGGATGCGGGCGCTGGCGGCAATCGGAGATTCGGGCAGATAGCCATACTCAATGAGGAGCGACGGAGCAGTGAGCGATCCGTATGATCCGATAGCAATGAGCTCCTGATCTTCAATGATGCCGTCTTTTTCCGCAGGATTGGTGCTTGGGTGGATGTAGCGCGTAAGCTCCGTAAATATGGACTGCGCAAGATCAAGACTCATCGCGTGATTGGGGAGCTGTCTTTCCGGAATATAGATACTCACGCCCGAGTAGTCGCTTGATGTATTCCATGGCCTGTCGGGGTAGTCGTTGAAGTGGATGTGGATCGCAATGTCAATATCGTGGTCTATGATCCATTTGTTGATGCCGTAGAGCTTGAGCGCGTCTTCTTCTGACGCGTGATTATGGGCTATAACGGTCTTCGGAGTGAACATACCCTGCGCTGTGAGCATTTGAGTTTTCGCTTTGGCGCTGTCGCGGAAAGAGATGATCTCCTGCCGCTTGTTTGCAAAGTAGTCTGTAAATTCTGGGAGGTAGCCTGCGTCGTCGCGAGTAAGAGATACGATAAAATGCCGATCATTCTTGAAGAACGCGGCAAGATGTTTTGCAAGCTGGAGATTGAAATCCGCTTCTTTGAGTTCCGCAAACCGCGTGCCACCCGACGTATCGTCGTCGTGTCCGGGAACAATGAGGATCTGGAGCGTCCGATCCGCATACTTTTTTTGCAGATCATCCGGGGAAACGGCATACGTGATGCCCGCTTCGGCGGACATCGCGTATGCAAAGACGGAAGAAACGCAGAGAAAGCGGAAGAATGCCGATAGGCCTCCGGATATTTTCATGCGATTTAGGACGCGTGCGGTTCCTTGGGCGTCACTTGCCAGCCGCCGATGACGAGGCCCGCCGTGATGAGTACGATATTTTTGATGACGAATTCTCCCTGCACGGTAAGCAGGAGCGGGTTGCCCCCGAGGAAAAAAATGTGCGGCGCCATGAGAGGCGCTCCAAACGTGCCGAGCATCTGGATCCAGAGGAGAGCGAGCGTCGTACGGAGCGCTATTTTGAAGATCAGGCCGATGCCGATGATGATCTCCCAGACGCCAAGCACCATGAGAAATGATTGCGCCGGAAGAAATGAATACGTCTCTGCGATGAGGTCAGCGACCGGACTTACTCCGGCGACTTTGAGCGCGCCAAACCAGAGGAAGACGACGCCGAGCGCTATGCGGAGCAAGGAAATGCTTCGCTCCTGCATGATGCTGATCAGAAATCGGTCTGCTGTCTTGAATTTTTCGTACATAAAGGTATCTGTGAAATGGTACGGTATTCCGTAAAAATCACTCGGTGACGGTGATCGTGCCTTTCATGCCCATCTGGCGATGACTGCCGACGGAGCAATAAAACTCAAACGTGCCCGTCTTGTCTGCTACAAATGTGACGGTGTCTTCCTGTCCGCCGTTGACTCTTTTGGTCGCAACGCCAAATTCATCTATGACGAAATCATGGAGTCCGCCGGAGTTTTTCAGGATGATTCTGACGGTATCGCCTTTTTTTACCTTGAGTGCGGACGGAGTAAAGGAATAATTGGTTCCGGTGATGATAAATTCCGTTACGACGGTACCCACCGCCTCGCCGGATGGATTTTCTGCATCCGGCGCCACAGCCGCCGGTGTTTCTGATGTCGTGTCAGCGGACGCGTCGGTGTCTGCATGGCTCTCATCTATGTCTATGGCGGGCAAGGTGGGCAAAGACACGGGCGCGTTTGTCATGACTGAAGCGCCCAGCAGGGCGATGATAATGGCTCCTACGGCTATCGCGGCGATAATGAAGAGTATTTTTTTCATGGTGTATGGTGTTATTTGTTAGCATTCGTAATGTATCCATTAAAGCAGTACCTGCCGCGGCGGTCAAACCCGCATGCGAGTTTGACCCCCCCTGATATCTGCATAATTTAGTTCATCGATCAGACATCAGGGGCTGGGTTGACATTTTTCATAAAAGATGTATCGTGACAAGACGTGTAGGAGAGAACGGTATCGTATACTCACTTTTGCGATGGGAGAGACAGGATGGATGAGCAACACGGCAAAGTTCTTATTGTGGATGATGATCCGGTATTGTTGGAAGCATTGGGCGAGTTGGTAGGCGCATGGGGATATGTGCCGGTCTTGGCATCAGGACCCGGCGATGCGATCCGAATTTTTGAATCGGATCCGGATATCCGGCTTATTGTTTCGGATCACAATATGTCGCCTTTGACCGGGATTCAGATGATTGCCCGTTTGCGACGGATGGATCGCAGGTTTGAGGCAATCATTTTCTCTGCAGGGCGCCCGGAGCGTCTTATAGCGGCTGCGGCCGTCTTTGGCATCAGGAAGATTGTGACAAAACCTGACTACCATTGGCTTCGTGAGGAGCTTGCGGCGGCCGCAATCGCTCTTGACATGAATCCGTGATTTCCCTCTTCATGGTTTAGTAAACGGAGCCCCTCGGGCTCCGTTTCAATTTTCAGAAAAGCGCGATATAATGGGGGCATGAGCGGATCTCAGACGGAGGAAATCAAAGCGCGGCTGGATATCGTGGAGTTTATCCAGTCGTACGTGCGACTGGATAAGGCGGGCATCAATTTTAAGGCCTGCTGTCCTTTTCATTCGGAAAAAACGCCGTCTTTTTTCGTCTCGCCTTCGCGTCAGACGTGGCACTGCTTCGGCGGGTGCGGCGAGGGCGGAGATATTTTTAAATTCGTGATGAAGATAGAGGGTTTGGAGTTTCCGGAGGCACTGCGGCTTCTCGGCGCGCGCGCGGGAGTCACGATCACGCGCGAGAATCCCGCTTTGCGCTCGGCGCGCAATCGTCTGTATGATGTATGCGAAGCCGCGGCTCATATCTATGAGCGGGCGTTGCTTACAACACCCGCCCCGAAGGAATATCTCAAAGCGCGGGGTATCAAGGAAGAAACCGTGCGTGCATTTCGCATCGGATATGTGCCGGATGAATGGGATTTTGTTTTAAAGGGGCTTGCTCGCAAGGGATTTACCGCCGAGGATGCGGAGCACGCGGGCTTGGCGCTGCGGAGCGAGGGCACGTCGCGGAGGCACGATAGATTTCGCTCCAGGATCATGTTTCCGATTGCTGATGCAAACGGAAGGGTGATAGGGTTTGGAGGGCGCATATTTGAAGAGACAAGAGACAAGAGACAGGAGACAAGCTCGTCGAGCGCCGTGTCGCATATCGCTGAAGTACATGTCGCAAAGTATATAAACTCGCCGCAGACTTTGATCTACGACAAATCCCGCGTGCTATACGGGTTTGATCGCGCCAAGCAGGAGATCCGCGCCAAAAATCGTGCGGTCGTGGTGGAGGGATATATGGATTGCGTGATGTCGCATCAGGCGGGTATTGCGCATACGATCGCGGTATCGGGTACGGCATTTACGGCTACCCAACTGAAAGTCCTACGGCGTCTGTGCGATACGCTGGTAAGCTCCTTTGATGCGGATGCGGCGGGGGAGTCGGCGACGCGCCGCTCCCTGGCGCTTGCCGCACAGTTTGATTTTACGCGCCTGATCGCCGCGATCCCGTCGGGCAAAGACCCTGCGGATACGGTAAAAGACGATCCCGCATCGTGGCGCGCCGCAGTGGAGGATGCCAAGCCCATGGTCGCGTTTTATTTTGATCAGGTATTCGGCAGGGAAGATCCGGAAACCGCCGAAGGCAAAAAGAAAATCTCATCCGCTCTCTTGCCTTTTGTCGCGGAATTGTCCGACGAGATTGAAAAAGCGCATTGGATCGCGGAGCTTGCGCAAAAACTCAATGTGCCTGAAGACGCCATTCGCAAGGACTTGACCCGCAGGGCATTTGCGGATGCGCCTCGAGCGCATCCCGCCCGGACGCATCCGGGCGGGACTGCATCCGGGGCGTCAGATCTCTCGCCCGTCGACGGCAAGAGTGGCCAGGGCGGACAGGACAGCGAGGCAATTCCCTCGCGTCGCGCCCTGCTTGAAGACAGACTGGTGGCACTGCTTGCCGCCGCCGGCGAGGATATACGCGGCTCGGTCGCGCATGAAGAGATCGGATTTGTATCGGATATGAACGGACGGCTTTTCCGTGTGCTTGCCCTTGGCGTCCATGATTCCGGCACGGACATCACATCGCATCTTGAGGACCTACGGTTTAAGGGAGAGATGTTTGCGGGACAAATCTCCGATGTGGGGGCGGAAGTCCTACTATGCGTGCGGGAGCTCAAAGAGCTTTCCTTGAGGGAACAGCTCCGTGTCCTGCCTGCGGAAATACAGCACAAAGAGCGCGCCGGAGATCGGGAGGGCGCCGAGTTTTTGATGAAGAAGCATAAGTCGTATGCCGAGCTTCTTAATCGCTTGCATAAATCCGCATAAAGAGTAGTCTCTCAAGAGACATCCATCTATGGCAAAGGATAGAACTCATTTCAATAATAACCGCTTATACTTGACACACATGATATATAACACG
>CAZYED010000059.1:0-5169 GCA_964646295.1 uncultured Candidatus Saccharibacteria bacterium
AAATCATAGTTTGCCCTCCGCTTATTCGCCGCCAGGCGCGTGCGCAAGGGCATCCATACGAGTACCAGATGACATGGATGATTTTGCATGGTACGATTCATCTGTCAGGACTGCATCATGAGACGTCTGCCGGGGTTGCACGCAGAATAGAAACACTGGAACAAAAAATTTTAGACTCTATCTTCCCCCATGTCCCGAAAAATCATCACCGCCCTTGATATAGGCACGACTACGGTAACTACCGTAGTGGCGGAGCGCGTGCGTGATGGTGAGGGATTGCATATTTTGGGCGTGGGTGTAGCGCCTTCCGCAGGCGTGCGGAGGGGCGCTGTCGTGGACTTTGTGGAGGCTTCAGGCGCTGTGCGCCGGTCAGTGGATGCCGCGCGCCGCGCATCGGGAGTCCCGATCAAATCAGTGTGGCTTGCGGTGGACGGCTCTCACGTGAGCGTTTCCTCGTCCCGCGGCGTCGTAGCCGTCTCCCGCGCGGATCAGGAGATTTCCCCGGAGGATGTGCGCAGGGCTTTGTCCGCCGCCGAGACATTTGTCCCCAAAAATCAGAATAAAGAGATCCTGCATATGATCCCGCGGGATTTTAAGGTGGATCGGGAGGCCGGGATCAAAGACCCCGTCGGGATGCATGGCGTGCGCCTGGAAGTGGATGCGCTGATCATTGAGTGCTCGGCGCCGTATCTGAAAAACATGTTTAAATGCGCGGAAGCCGCGGGTTTGAGTGTAGAGGACTATGTATTTGCGCCGCTTGCAGCAAGCGAGGCCGTGCTTACCAAGCGTCAAAAAGAGCTTGGGGTGATGCTGGTGGATATCGGAGGAGGGTCTTCCAGTTTTGTCGTGTTTGAAGAGGGGGTCGCGGTGCATGCCGGAGTGGTGCCGATAGGAGGCAATCATATCACGGGGGATGTCGCGATCGGCATGCGTACGCATGTGGACGTGGCGGAAGAAATCAAACGGACATATGGGACGTGTCTCGTGAGCGACTTGCCCAAGCGCGCTGTGATACGTCTGGCCGAATTTATCCCCGACAGCACGGAGACATATTCGCGCCGCGAGCTTGGCGAGATCATCGGCGCGCGCCTGCAGGACCTCTTTGAGCTCCTGCAAAAAGAACTTCGCAAAATCAATCGTGTCCGTCTGCTTCCGGCGGGCGTTGTACTTGTCGGCGGGTCGTCCATGATACCCGGTATGGTAGACTTGACGCGTACGGAGATCGGCCTTCCTGCCGAGCAGGGTATGCCGATACAGTTTGAGCCTGCCCCGGATGATCAGCAGGGACCGCCTCTGGCGACGGCTCTCGGGGTGGTGCGCTGGGCGAGCTCCAAGTCACCTCATGCCGCATCAAGCCAATGGGGAGAGTATGTGTCTCATATGACATCGCGTCCGTGGCTTAAATGGCTGAAATCGTTTTTGCCATAGATGATGTCCGATACCATAAGGCGGGTCTATTGCATTTTTGAAACTCTTGCGTTACCCTTTACGGACATTATCATTCCATTTCCATCAGAACTATGCCTTCCATCAAACCGGATATAGAGACGTATGCGCGGATCAAGGTCATCGGCGTCGGAGGCGGCGGCGGCAAGGCCGTGACGCGCATGATTGACCACAAAATCAACGGCGTTGATTTCTTGACCATCAATACCGATGCGCAGGATCTGCATTTTACCAAAGCGCGGACCAAGATCCATATCGGCAAAAACCTGACCAAAGGCCTTGGAGCAGGCATGAACCCCGATCTTGGGAGGCAAGCCGCCGAAGAAAACAGGGACGAGATCCATGAAGCCATCAAAGGCGCTGATATGGTGTTTCTTACCTGCGGCCTCGGGGGAGGCACGGGATCCGGAGCGTCTCCGATCGTGGCGGAAGTTGCGCGCGACGCGGGAGCGCTGACGATAGGCGTGGTTACACGGCCGTTTAGCTTTGAGGGTGTGCAGAGAGCCAAGGTGGCTGATGCGGCGTGGCACGAATTGCGCGATCGGGTAGACGCGCTGATCACGATCCATAATGACCGGATTTTGAATGTCGTAAGCAAGGACGTATCGCTTCTCAATGCATTTGCCGTATGCGATGATGTCCTGCGCCAGGCGGTACAGGGGATTTCGGATCTCATTATTACGCCCGGGATCATCAACGTGGATTTTGCGGATGTGCGCGCGATTATGCAAGATGCGGGATCTGCGATGATGGGGGTGGGGTTCGCATCGGGCGAGGATCGCGCGGTAGCCGCCGCCAAAGCCGCGGTAAGCTCGCCCCTGCTTGATATCTCCATTGAGGGCGCGCGCGGAGTGCTGTTTAACGTCTCCGGAGGACCTGATCTGACGATGTGGGAGGTCAATGAGGCGGCAAAAGTCATCACCGAGTCAATTGATCGCGATGCCAAGGTGATCTTTGGCGCGGTACACGATGACAGGCTGAAAAAGGGCGAGATCAAGATCACGGTCGTGGCGACAGGCTTTGCGGGCCAGCAAGGGGCTATGCCGTCCGCCCGTGAAGATCGCTCGGAGACACGTAAAACGCCTTTTATCTCCCAGTCCGGCGCGCCCGCGGGCGACAAGGACAAGCCGTCCGCTCCGGCCTCTCAAGCGCCTGAAAGCGAATGGGACGCAATGCCCGCATTTTTGCGCAGACGCAGTAAATAATTGAGTTTTTGAGCCGGTACTCCGCCGCAAACCATGAGATCTGCGGCGGATTTATTTTTGACTCATCTCCCCCGATATTTTTGTCCAAATACAGCATAGAGCCACTGCTTCGTCAATGATTTTTTTGTTATCCCCAGGAAGTTGTTAAAAATCCTTTGACGTGTATTTCTGCAAGGGAATACAATGAAGCTGTTATTGATTTTTGATTCAGAAACCCTCTTTCGTCTCACAAGATTACGGGCGAAAGAGTATTTTTGTCTCTTTTTCGTTTAATTCCCCCCTCTTATGGCGCCTAAAATCACCTCCACAGCCGACCGCGTACCTACTCACACAGCCGCCCCCAAGGCGGGAAGCAAAAAATTGCCTTTGAAGCGGGTGTTTTCGCGAGAAGGCGTGCATCCTTTTGACCAGATTGCGTGGAGGAAGATCAAGGTGACGGTGCGTGGAAGCGGGATGAACACGACGAGTGAGGAGCGGGAGCTTGAGTTCCCGGAGTTTTGGAGCGACAACGCGGCGTCCATCGCGGGAAGCAAATATTTCCGCGGCAGGATCGGATCCGCGGAGCGCGAGACGTCCGTGCGGTCTATGATTGAGCGGGTCGCGGGCAATATCAAAAATTGGGGGATGAAAGGGGGATATTTTGATACGAAAGCCGAAGCGGATCTTTTTCATGCGGAGCTGACGCATATTCTTTTGCATCAAAAGGCCGCTTTCAATTCGCCGGTGTGGTTTAATGTCGGCGTGGAAGAAAAACCGCAATGTAGCGCGTGCTTCATCCTGGCCGTGGAGGACAATATGGAATCCATCCTTGAGTGGATCAATACCGAAGGACGGATTTTCAAGCGCGGCTCCGGGGCGGGCGTCAATCTTTCCCCTCTGCGATCGTCGGGCGAGACGCTGTCCGCGGGCGGCAGATCATCCGGCCCGGTGGCGTTTATGCGCGGGGCGGACGCGGTCGCGGGTATGATTGCGTCCGGCGGCTCCACGCGCCGCGCGGCCAAGATGGTGGTCATGAATGTGGATCACCCGGACATCATGCAGTTTATCCGCTGTAAGGCGGAGGAAGAAAAAAAAGTCCGCGCGCTGATTGAAGCGGGATACAACATGTATGACCTCAATAATCCCGCGTGGAACTCCATCCAGTATCAGAATGCCAACAATTCCGTACGCGTGACGGACGAATTTATGCACGCGGTGGAACAGGATGAGAAATTCACCACGCGATATGTCCGCGCAGGCACGGTAGCGCACGAGTACCGCGCGCGCGAGATCATGCGCGAGATCGCGGAGGCCGCATGGGAGTCGGGAGACCCGGGGATGCAGTATGATACGACGATCAATCGGTGGCACACGGCGTCCAATACCGGTAGGATCAACGCGTCCAATCCCTGCAGTGAATACATGCACCTGGATAATTCCGCATGCAATCTTGCGTCCATCAACCTCTTGCAGTATCTGAAAAAAGACGGCACGTTTGCGGTGCGCGAGTTTATCCACACCGTGGATGTCATGATTTTGGCGCAGGAGATATTGGTGGGCGCATCAAGTTATCCCACCGAGAAGATCGGACAAAATGCGCATGACTTCCGCGAGCTTGGCTTGGGGTATGCAAACATCGGAGCGCTTCTGATGGCAAGCGGCATTCCGTATGACTCGGACGAGTCGCGCCACACCGCGGGCGCGATCACAGCGCTCATGTGCGGTGAGGCCTACAGATACTCTGCCGAGATCGCGCGCCGCGTGGGGCCATACGCCGGATACGCAGTCAATCGCGAGCCCCAGCTGAATGTGATTGAGATGCATGGACACGCCATGTCGCGCGTGCGCAAGGGTATGGTGTTTGATACGGCTTTGTATGACGCGGCGGCGATTGCGTGGGACAACGCGTTTGCGTTGGCCCAAAAACATGGCGTGCCCAACTCGCAGGTAACCGTACTTGCTCCGACCGGCACGATCGCGCTCATGATGGACTGCGCGACCACGGGCATTGAGCCAGAATTCGCGCTCGTGAAAAACAAAAAACTCGTCGGCGGCGGCACGATGAAGTTTGTAAATACCACTGTCCCGCAGGCGCTGGAAAAACTGGGATACGGCGCGGAGGAGCGTACGGCGATTTTGGCGCACATGGAAGCCACGGGCACCATTGAAGGCGCGCCGCACATCAAGGATGAGCATATGGCGGTGTTTGACTGCGCGATCAAGCCTGCGGGAGGCGTGCGCGCAATCTCATGGCAGGGGCATGTGAAGATGGTGGCATCGGCCCAGCAGTTTATTTCAGGCGCCATTTCCAAGACCTTTAACATGCCTGCCGAGACCACGGTGGAGGAGATCATGGAGGCATACATCATGGGATGGAAGCTCGGCCTCAAAGCGTTTGCCGTGTACCGCGACGGATCCAAAGCCGCACAGCCGCTGACCGTGAAGGGTGCGGCAGGAGCCGGCGCCAAAAAAGACGCGGCCAAGCCCGTGCGCAGGCATCTGCCGCTCACGCGGCCGTCGGAGACGCACAAGTTTTCCA
>CAZYED010000060.1:0-5091 GCA_964646295.1 uncultured Candidatus Saccharibacteria bacterium
GACGGGTTCACTTTTCTTGCAGAACTGAAGCGGGAGGAAAAAAACGCAAAGATACCAGTCCTGATCATCTCAAATCTTGGGCAACGCGAGGAGATTGACAAAGGATTGCGGCTTGGCGCAGCGGATGACGTCGTGAAATCAAATATCTCGCCCGCCGAGATCGTAGAGAGAGTAACGCTTTTGATACAACGGCAAAATTAGCGGCTTAAAGACAGGTAGAAGTCATTCATGGATCGGTGCAAGACATAGCGCAGTACCCATCCGTTTTGTGACTTTTGTCCAATACGCATATGGCAATCCGTGCGGGAGTGGGCGTGAGCAAGCATAGTGATCCGTATCAGGCTGGTTTTGATGCCGCGAAGACGGCGGCGAATCGGGCGGGCGGCCCGCCCGATTTTATGATCGCGTTTACCTCAACGAATTTTGATCAGCAAGAAGTGGTGCGCGGCATCCGTACCGCGGGCGGCAAGGCGCTTTTCGTAGGGTGCAGTGACGCGGGCGAAATTACCAACGAGGGTCCGACCCAGAAGGCGGTCGCGGTTATGGCCATTTGTTCGGATACGATCTCTTTTGTCACGGGTCTTGGGAAGAATGTCAAAGGAGGCGCGCGCGAGGCCGGACGCGCCGTCGCGCAAGAGGTGAAAGACAAGGCAAAGGGATCTTTGCGCGCATTTATTATGTTGCCCGACGTGCTTACCGGTAACGGCGCGGATATGGTGCGTGGTGTGCTGGATGTGCTCGGCGCTCATTTCCCGGTCATGGGGGGCGCCGCGGGAGACGATTTCCTTTTTGAGAAGACGTACCAATATCGCGATGACGAAGTTGAATCGGGCGCTATTGCGGGCGTCGGGCTTGCGGGGAAATTTACGATGGGGATCGGAGTCCGCCACGGGTGGTTGCCGATCGGTATGCCGATGCGGGTTACCAAGGCGCAGGGCGCCGTACTCTCGGAACTTGATCATAAACCCGCGATTAGCATTTATGAAGATTATTTCGGCCAGAAAGCAGATGAACTGCGTAAAGAAGCGCTTGCGCGGCTTGCGATCACGTACCCCTTGGGTCTTAAGATTCCCGAATACGAAGAGGAATATCTTATCCGCGATCCGATTACGGTTAATCCGGACGGCTCCATCACATGCGCCGCCGAGATCCCGGAGGGCGCGGAAGTCCGGCTGATGATCGGGTCAAAAGAGCATGCCGTGGAGGCGGCTGAAGATGCCGCGCGGCATCTGATGAAAGAATTTGAAATAGATCATGCGCATCCCAAGTTTGTCCTGATGTTCAATTGCATCGCCCGTGAGAAACTCTTTGGCAATAAAGCGCAGGATGAAATTCATGCCGTCATGAATATTATCGGCGCCGACGTGCCTCTGCTCGGCTTTTATACGTACGGAGAGCAGGCGCCTCTTGGCGGGGAGGTACGCGATGCGGCAAAGTGCGATCCGCGTTTCTATAATGAGACGGTCGTAATGGTTGCGATCGGAGACTGATCCGCAGTCGCATGAGACGGTTATTAAATTCTTTATGACACGCCGCACTTCTTTTTCGGTACTCTCCTCCGTAGCAGTCTTGGCTGTTCTTGCGTTTGCGGGGTTGTGGAATCGTTACTTGGATATATCTCTGCCCGAGAAAGTATATAAGATTGGTATTCTGGTCCGCGGGTCGGGATATGAGGTTGCCGTGGAGAGCTACAAGCGCAAGATGACGGAATTGGGCTATCGGGAGGGGGAAAATATAAGCTATGATATACGGTTTGTTTCGGCGCGCGAAGAATTACCCCGTGTGGTTGAAGAATTTCTTGCCGAAAGAACGGACTTGATCCACACCTACTCCACTCCCGCCACCCAAGCCGCATACGAGGTTACAAAGATAATGTCCATACCGACTCCTGTGGTTTTTGGTTCCGTAGGGGATCCCTTAATTGCGGGGGTCGTGCGTGATTTTCAGCATCCGGGAACCAACGTAACAGGCGTTACGAGCCTCTCAACGGAACTTACCGCGCGACGGCTTGAGCTCTTGTATGAGATAAATCCATCTACCAAGCGCATTGCCATGCCTCATACCGCTTTGGAGAACGGGGATATTGCGGCGGCCAAATCCGTGGAGATTGCCGAGAAAACGGCTCGCGAATTTGGTATGAAATTAATTCTTCTGCCGGTACGTGCCAAAGAGGATAATGCAGTGGTTGCGCGGCGGATCATGCGTCAAGAGATGGACGGGATGATCGTCGGCGGGGATTCGCTCGTCTGGGGCGATATAGACCTGTATATCGCGCAAGCGATTAGGGAGAAGATTCCGTTTGCCGCATTTGACCTCAATCAGGTTCAGAAAGGCGCTTTGCTCGGCTTTGGCCCGGATCTTGCAATTTCGGGAGAACAGTCCGCCGTCATCACTCATCAGATTTTGCGGGGGCGATCTCCTGGAGAAATTCCGGTTGAAGTTCCGCGCAGGCTCTTGCTTATGATAAATCAGGCGACTGCGCGCGCAATCGGAATTGCCCTCCCGGACGCGTTTTTGCAAAAAGCTGATGTCGTGATTGAATAGAAAACTCATAGCATGTTACATGTGCCGATGTTTTCTTTGTTGTCCGGTGCCCGCGCCAAGATGAAGACGGCGATTCGCTGGCTTCCGCCGCTCATTCTGACCGGCCTCGGCCTTTTTTTGGTCAATCTGGTATGGCTCTATCCGGCGCTCCGCAATATTCGTGAGTCAGCCTCCATCCTCGCGCTTGAAATTTCGCATCGCGTGGAGACGACGGTAGCCGCAGACCTCACGGCAACGCTAAATGACGTACAGGCTGCGGCTGACGACATTGCCGGTGAAAGCGACCGGACGCCTTTGGTGTTGAACCGTCTCCTGCAAAGACACGCATCTTTGGCCCGTGTCGTGCTGGTGGAATCTGGCGGAAGCGAGATCGCGCGTGTCGTCCGTTCCGTGGATGAATCCACGGAAGAAAGCGCATCCGCATATACTGCGCGTCCAATTTTTTATGCCGCTTTGCAGGGTGTTTCCAGCTTTGGCGATGTGGAGATTTCTGAAAAACGCGGACCGCATACGGTACTCGTAACGCCGGTTTTTCGGGATGGGGAGGTACGAGAAGTTCTTTTTGCGGATGTGAATCTGGACGGCTTGATGCGTGCCGTACGTGAGATTCCGGATATAACAGGCCATATATACGTGGTAGATCGTAACGGCGTACAGATCGGACATCCGGATTTTGCCACGGTCTTGCGAAAACAAAATTTTATCAAGCGGCCTATTGTACAAAAAGTGGTTGTAGACGGCACCGTGGCCGATGGACTCGCGCCCGAGGATGAATATATCAATGAGCAGGGTATCCGAGTCTTTGCGGTCGGTTTCCCTATCCCGATTGCGGGCCTTGGGCTTATTTTTGAACAGCCGCGGTCCCGTGCGTTGGCGGGAGAGCGGCAGATGATGTTTTTTGCCGCCGCCGCCATAGCGCTCGGACTCATATTTCTTTCAATTATCCTGCGTTCCAATATCCGACTTACGCGTCTTAATGCCTATATGCGCGAATTGCTTACGGACCTTGATAACGCGGGCAAGATGCTGGTGCGTCGCGATCTTGAACTGACGCGCGCAAACGCGCGTCTGGAGGAGCTTGACCGGATCAAATCGGAATTCGTGTCTATCGCGGCGCACCAGTTGCGCACGCCTCTGACAGGCATCCGCTGGTCATATCAGGCGATACTTGAGGAAGGACAGGGAAGCTTTCAGCCCGAACAGCGCAAGCTTCTGGAAAATGGATTGAGTACGACACTGCGGATGGTTGATTTGGTCAATGACCTTTTGAGCGTTGCGAGGATTGAGGAGGGTAAATTCGGGATCATTTTGAGGAAGCAGTCGCTTATCCCCGTCCTTACGCGTTTTGCCGATCTCTTCTCCCAACGGGCCCGCGAGAAGGGGATAGACTTTCTTTCTGAAATCGCGCATGATCCGTCCATTCCGGACGTTGCCTTTGATGAGGAAAAGCTTGGAATCGTGTTTGATAACCTGCTGGATAACGCCTTGAAATATACGGAGCCGGGGGGCCGCATTACGTTGCGCGTCTCGCGCGAAGGCAACCATGTCGCGATAGAGATTGTTGATACCGGCATCGGAATTCCTCCAAGTCAGATGCACCGCATTTTCACGAAATTCTTTCGCGCGGACAATGCCCTACGCCTCCATACTTCGGGTACGGGTCTTGGCTTGTATGTAGTAAAAAATATCGTGGAAAAGCACGGCGGGACTGTTGAGGTAGAAAGTCACGAGGGGAAGGGAACTGCTTTTCGTATGATGTTGCCAATCGCGCGATCTTAAAGGTTACTATTATTTGTTATGGAAAAGAAAATTACATTCCACCCGTCCCGCATCGGCTGTCCGTCCATCCCGGGCACCATGAAGGGGATTGTCATGTCGTTGCCGGGCGTTTCGGATGTCAAAGTCCGCTATGAGGATCGCTCAATAGACGTAACGTTTGATGACGCAAAAATCTCGGTGCGCGAGATCCAGGAGGAGATCGGCCGGGAAATGGGTCTTGCGATGGAGCCCGGGGAGCCGGGCGGCAAGAAAGAGGGAGGAGCGGCGGAGTCCTGTCCCATGTAGTTTTTCGCTCCCCGATCATCTTTTTGCGCAAAGGTTGCGTCGTGGATAAATGCTACTCGCGCGTTCGGGGGGGAACCCCCGGTGTTCCGCGCGCGGATGCGCGCGGCCCCCGTCTCCCTCCCTCCGCGCTTCATGCATTTATTACCCCGTCTCCACAATTGCGCAAAAAGATGATCGGCTCGCTCGTGGATGGATGAGGATATTGCGGAATAAAGCAGGGGTCTTGCAAGACCCCTGCAATTCGTTTTGAAACCTCTGCATAAGGCCAGATACATATTGGACTCTCTCAAGAGCCAGTAAGTAAATGGCATTCTTTCATAAAATACATTGCAGATATACCGGTATCAAAGGATTTGGCACGCTCTACCGCGATGCCCTACGGTATCGGTATATGATCACTGAACAAGCCCTCAAGAAAGCGCGCATCCTGAGTTAAAGGAAAAAATTAGTTGCTGATTTTCATACACTACGGCTTTACTAAGA
>CAZYED010000061.1:0-5006 GCA_964646295.1 uncultured Candidatus Saccharibacteria bacterium
GAGAAGAAGGCTTTGCAGAAATTCGCCGCTTGGAGCCCAAATGCATTTTTGAGATAGGTTCTAGCCCGACAGTTGCCTGATTGACGCGGGATTCTCCGATGCAC
This sequence comes from uncultured Candidatus Saccharibacteria bacterium, assembly GCA_964646295.1. Taxonomy (GTDB): domain Bacteria; phylum Patescibacteriota; class Minisyncoccia; order Sungbacterales; family HO2-52-23; genus 2-02-FULL-52-23. The sequence continues at coordinate 105 of CAZYED010000061.1, forward strand.
TATGATAAGAGAGCCTGTAAAGATATGACCGCTACTATCAAAGAATTCGGGCTTGCCATACTGGCGGCAGTTCTGTCTGTTGCCGTTTTTTGGATATGGCGCAGTGAAGTGCCTCTGATTGCGGCGGGCGCTTTTGAAAACTACCGTTCGTTTATCGTTCCCGCGATCGCTCTTGGGATCGGCGCGTGCGTTTTTTCTCTCGCGTCCATCTTTGTCTCGTGGCGCTCCGTGCGCTATGCTTTTGCAGCACTTCCGTTTCTCGCCGCCATGATGTTTTTCCCGCCCCAGGCCGCTATGGCCGGAGTGTGTGCCGCCGCGGCTCTGCTCGGAGTATTTGCCGCGCGCCGCATGCGCGCCGAGTACGAATCTTCTCTTGCGTTCAGTACGTCCAAAATACTCAAGGCGGGCCTGCCGATTTATTTTACCGCGGTGTCTCTGGTCATCGCACTTCTGTATTATCAGGAAGTCAGTCTCAAAAATAATCTTGCAAGTTCCATTGTGCCGCATGTAGCCGTTGATTTGTCTCTGCGGTTTCTTACCGGGGCGGTGTCCGATCTGCAGGGTACGGCGGATGCCAACTCTCTCATGACGGTTGACGAGTTTCTTGCGCAAAATCTTGAAGGCCAGCTCAAAGAGCAGGGGACATCGCTGAAATCTATTTCCCAGCGGCAGATCGCCGAGATCATTGCGGGCCAGCGCAACGAGCTTGCCAAGCGGTACGGTATACAGGTAAAGGGAGGGGAGCGGCTTGCGGATGTCCTACATCGCACGATTACGTCAAAGGTGGAGGAGATCCTCGGCCCCTATGCGCGATTTCTCCCGTTTCTCTCGGCGCTGACGTTTTTCTTTGCCCTGCGCGTGCTCACGTTTCCGCTCTACTTTGTCGTCGTCGTGGTTGTCGCTCTCTTGATTACGCTTCTCCATGCGGTTAAGATCATAAAAAGCGAAAAGAAGCAGATTGAAGTGGAGCGACTCATTTTATAGGTAGTAGGTGGTAGGAAGTAGGTTGTAGGGATAAAGATTGTGATGAGTTTTCTACTAGCTACAATCTACTATCTACAACCTCGTACGTATGGCAAAAGACTATTACAAAATTCTCAATATCGCGCGCAACGCTTCAAAGGATGAGGTGAAAAAAGCGTACCGCAAGCTTGCGCATAAATTCCATCCCGATAAAGGCGGGGATGAGAAGAAGTTTAAGGAGATCAACGAGGCTTATCAAATACTCTCCGATGAGCGCAAGCGCGCCCAGTACGACCAGTTTGGGACCACGTCCGATCAGATGGGCGGCGGCGCCGCGCATGGCGGATTTGAATGGCCCGGCGGATTTCGCATGGATTTCGGAGGGGGCGGCGCCGACGGCCGCGGCTTTGCCGATTTTGACCTGTCCGACATGTTTGAAGACATGTTTACCGGAGGGGGCGGTACGAATCGCCGCAAAGCGGCCGCGGAGCGCGGGCGCGATCTGCGTATCGGGCTTGAGATATCCTTTGAGGACTCCATCATGGGAGCCAAAAAGGAAATACGCCTCGCGCGACTGGTGCGCTGTGCCCGATGCGGCGGCTCGGGAGGCGAGCCGGGCGCTACGATAGAGACATGCGCGACCTGCCAGGGCAAGGGCAATATACAAAAAACCCAGAGGACGTTTCTCGGATCATTTACCCAGGTATCGGTATGTATGGACTGCAAAGGCGAGGGCAAGAAGCCTTCACAGCACTGTAGCGAATGCAAAGGCAGGGGGGTAACCGAAAAGGAAGAAGCTCTTGAGCTTTTCATCCCGCGCGGCATCCGCGACGGCGAGATCCTCAAGATGACGGGCAAGGGAGACGCGGCGCCCGCAGGCAGATCGCCCGGGGATCTCTATATTGAAATCCACGTACTCGCACATCCGAGATTCCGCAGACAGGGAGATGATATTGTCATGAGCCTGCCGGTAAAAGTATCCCACGCGATCCTGGGCGGCAGTGTGGACGTGGAGACTTTGGACGGCGCAATCCGCCTCAAAGTTCCCGAAGGCACCCAGCCCGGAGATGTCTTGTCCGTGCGCGGCAGAGGCGCGTGGCATGCGTCAGGCTACGGCAGGGGAGACCTGCTTGTAGAAATCAAAGTGGAAATCCCCAAGCGCTTGAGCAAACATGCCAAAGAGGCCCTGCAATCCCTTGAGGAAGAAGGGTTTTAGAATACACTTACTTCTTTTTGAGTCTTGCAAGCGTAAAAACGCTTCTGCCCGACATGGGGTAGCGGCGTTTTTTCTTTTTGGCCGAGCGTTTTTCGGTTTTAGTCTTTCGCGGCATTGCGATATGCGATTTCGCGGAGCTTGTGGTGATATTTTTTGGCGAATCGGTGCGATTCATCGCGTACGTGTTGGAAAAAAAGCATCGCATCGCGCGGGAGCGCGTCAAGGCGCACCGGAATATTCTTGCCCTCACTATACAATTCTTCTTCTCGTTTTGCGAGCGCCGCAAGGTGGATAGCCGGATTGCCCGGACGCAGGACGGATGCGACAGCATTGAGTTGCGGCTTGCCGCCGTCCATCAGAATCAGATCAGGCATGCCCCATTCCGGATGCGCCAGTCGCCGGCGCATGACCTCGCGGTGCATATCCACGTCGCTTGGCTGATGTACTGTTTTGATTTTGAATTTCTTGTACTTGGAGTTTACGGGGAATCCGTTGATGAATACGACCATAGACCCCGTGGCCTCGGTACCCGAAATATTGGAGATGTCGTATCCTTCTACGCGCGAAATCGGCGTATCTATGCCGAGCAGATTTTTAATCGTCTGCTCTACCTCGTGCCAGTTTCTTTTTTGGGATTTGTAATTCCCGCTTCTTGATTCCAGTACATGCTCATGTGAAAAGATATTTTCAAGCCCTGCGATCTGGTCGCGCAATCGCGCCGCAGTTTCGTACTGTTGATTCTTTGATGCAGTGCGCATGGAGTGCTTCAGGCCGGAAAGCATACGCTTCTTCTTGCCGCTTAAAATAGCGATGATCGCCTGTACATTGTGGCGATAGAGCGCCTGCTCATTTGCTGATACCTCGCCCCGCAGGCAACAAAAGCCAAGGCATCGGCCGATCTGGGCATTGAGGCACGGACGCTTATGGATATCTTTGCATGTGCAGTAGGGGAATATCTTGCGTAGGAGCTTAAGTGTCGCGTACAACGTCGAGGCGGTCGTGAATGGGCCTATCACGCGTCGGAACTGCCTGCCGGCGAGATTCGTTTTATGAGTGACAAAAATGCGGGGAAATGTATCTTTGGTAACTGCAACATAAAAATAGCTCTTATCATCGCGCAGGAGCACATTGTATTTTGGCAGATGTCGTTTGATAAGCTCGGCTTCCGTAATGAGCGCTTCAATCTCTGATGCGAGCTCCAACCACTCAAGCGAGTCTGCTTCCTCACGAAGTGTACGGACTTTTGGCGCGGCATTCGCGCGAAAATACGAAGCCAGCCGCTTTTTGAGATCAGCGGCTTTTCCGATATATACGGGGGTTTTCCCGAGCCGGAAGATATATACGCCCGCAGTGTGCGGAGCGGTCTTGGCTTTGGCGTGCAGGGTGATTGACATATCAATAGATTTGTGATATTTATCATCATAGCACATCCACGGAAAATTTTAACTGTTTCTTGGGAAGGGGGCATATATGCGAGCACCTCTCACCGTTGACCAATTGGTCGCAGTGTTGGACGAGACTGAAAAGATCTGCCTTGCGGCCACTGCAGGGCAAGAGAATCCGGTACCAAACTTGTCCTCTTTTGACCATCGCCAGATGGCAGAATCTATCCTCATGGGATCGGCAAGCGGATTTATAGCTCTTGATAAGTCCGTTACGATACTTCTGATTTGGGTCCGAACTGATGGGGGATGTCGTTTGACATTGAGCCACCTTTATAACAAGTACTCTCTCATGATTGCCGCAGTCCATAAGTTTTTTGTGCAACAGGGACTCATGGAATGGATGAGCCCCGCGTCTTTTGAGTAGTCCGTATTATCCGGTGCCGCTTGCGGCACCGGATTGTCAATTTGTATTTGATAATCCCTCACCGTGAGAGTGAGGGATTATGATACGTGGCTTCCCACGGCGTACCGCCGGACTTATGGGCGTCTCGCATAGAAGATCAAGCCATTCATGCGCTCGTCTTCCCACCCCTCCACAATTTCAAAGCCGGTTTCAATAAGGATCTCTGAAAATTCAGGTAGCAGATAAGCGACTGAAAGGGCGCGCCCACTGCACTGCTCCGACGAAAATTTGGACACCATCATTTCTTCATGCTCTCCCCATGGGATGAGGATCATTCCTCCACCGCATGGCTTCAAAACCCGATAGATCTCCTGCAGGACGGCTCGGATGCTCTCCTTTGTGAAATGATGAAGCGATGCGCACGCCCAGAAACCGTCAATGCAGGCACCCCGTAAAGCAAGTGTATACATATCCATAACAAAGAGCGGTTCGGGGCATCTCTGTCTTGCCGCTTCCAACATGGTACGGGAGATATCTACCCCTACATACTGATACTTTTCCGTTGGAAAGAGGATCGCATGATCCGCCGCCCCGCACCCGACGTCAAGGATAACTCCCTGCGGGACCAGATTCTCGAGCAGGCAAGATTCCTGCGCCGGGAGATAATTGGATGCGGCATCTGCGACAAACCACTTCACGAATTCAGGATCGCCGTACGTTGATCTTGTCTCCGCTTCTTCTGCGGGTATCGTCATGATCACTTTCTCCTCCTTCTCAAAGAAGTTGATCCCAATGGAAATATACCGTATAATAGTTTCTTATCATGAGGCATAAAGAAGTCAAGTCGTCACAGCAGTATATCCGCATACGCGGGGCGCGGATGCATAATCTCAAGGGGGTTGATGTGGACATCCCCAAAAATAAGCTCGTGGTCA
>CAZYED010000062.1:0-4967 GCA_964646295.1 uncultured Candidatus Saccharibacteria bacterium
TCCTGCCGATAGGAGTAGGCCGGTACCCAGGATCAGAGCCTTATGATTTTTCAAGGCAGTGCGGGTTGTTTCGGGTAGGGGACGCATGAGCGCAAAAATGAGAAACGGCACGGAGGCTGTGAGCGGAAAAAATGCGGCATAGAAATACGGGTTTGAATGAAGTATTGCGACACGATCAAGCGCTACGTTGACTGCCAGAATAAAAGCATGAAATGAGCCGAGAGCAAACGCTATGCGGTGCTGTTTTGTGTCATATGCGGATAGTATGCCGTCTTCTTTTTGATTTGCCGCAAAAAGTCCTGCGACGATGAGCAGAATGCCGAAAAGACCCTGCGTGGTGGGCATTTCTCCTGCAATGAGCGCTCCGGTCAGCACCGAGAAAAGCGGGGTCAAACTTAATAGCGGAAATATGCGTTTGAGGTCTGACCTTTTCAATGCTTCCCAGAAAGCAATCGTGCCGAGTGCGTTGAGGAGCGCTGAAGGAAGTCCTGCGATCCAGAATACGTGGTCAAGATGGGGTAGTCCGCGTATGAGCGTAAAAGTGGAAAGGATAAGTCCTGCTGTGAGAAAAACGGGCACAAGAAGAATCCTGGGCGGGATCGTTGCGGAAAGTTTTTTATTGAACGCGCCCTGCAGGGATTGCGCAATACCCGCGAGAAGCGCCAGAAAAATTCCGATCATATTAATATTCTACATGTGATTTGAACAAAACGAAAAGAGGTGCTACTTTTGTGTCAGTCAGTTCGCATACACTGCGGATCTTGAAAACTATGGAAAAGAGGGGGTTTGGTGTGGCTGAAGCATTGCATCTGGTCTATCACTATGTACGCGATGGAGACGCGCCGGGACACTGCTGTTCCCCTGCGCGATTGGCACGGCAGATTGAATTTTTAATGCATGAGGGATATGAATTCCTGACGTGCAGGGAGGTTTTCCGGCGTACGCATCAGGAGATACCATTCCCATCGCGATATGCCGTTTTGACCTTTGACGACGGATTGGCAGATCACAAAAATGTGGTTTTGCCGATACTCCGGGAATACGGAATCAGGGCGACTTTTTTTGTGATCGGCTGCACATTGGATGGGAAGTTTCCACCGGTCATCGGACTGCAGGCGCTCATTGATCTCGTGGGCCTTGAACGGATGGAACAGGATGTGATGCCGCAGGCGTTGCGCGGGACGCGGTATTTTCCGCTTCTTGAACTCATAACGCTTGAGTGGCTGAATAGGGTCGGTATGCGTCAGGCCGAACCGCCGCATCTGCGCGTGATCAAATATGTATTCAACGATCTTTTGCCGTCATCGCTTAAGACTGATCTCATCAGTCAGATGTTTGCCAAATGTCTGGGTGAAGGATTGGAACTCCGTGTCGTGCGACAATGGTTTCTGGATCGCGAGGATATGTGCGCGATGGAGGATATGGGTATGGAGATCGGGGCGCACTCTATGACGCACCCCATGTTTAGCGCACTTGGCTATGATGATATTGTCCGAGAAGTTTCCGGCTCTTTGGAATATCTCGGCAGATTACGTAGCGACCAGAGAAGTTTTCGCCTAGGGTTGGGCGTGGAAAATATCTTCAGCTTCGCCTATCCCTTCGGCGAGAGAATTCGCCCGGAGGTTGCCCGCGTCGTAGCGCATTATTTCGCAAGTGCGTGGAATGGTCTGCCGACTACGTCCGAAATGCCTCAAGGCGATTATCCGATTCATGACATCCCCCGCATTATTGAAAGTAAGTGCGGTATTTTCAGGGGACTGTAGTTGATGCATCGCGCCTGCGACAGCGAGCGCGGATCCCGCAAGGATCCGCGCTTTTACATTGACGGACGATGCAATGCGTGGTATGAAGCGGCAGTAGCGGCTCGTTGATAGATTCGGAAATCATCTTTTACAGACGGAGGTGGAGCGTGGATCGAGTGGACGGATTGTTAGTCGTGGTTCCCGTGTTTACGCCAAAAGGTCAGAGCGTAGCTCCAAGCCTGACCGGGATCTTGGAGGAGCTCCGCGATACATGTCAGAGTATGATCGTGGTGGCGCAGGGGGAGGCGATCAATCTGCCGGCAAACATAGATATACTGCATCTGGAAGAGCCGGCGGGCATCTGGGGCGCAATCCACGCCGCAGATGAAAAGATTCGGGATGCCATAGCGAGCCACGGTATCAGCATGGTTTTGCTGAATCTCGCTCCGCAGTACTATCTTGCGGAAGATGCGCACACTCTCGGATTTGTGATGGAGAGTTGCTATGCCTATCACATCGTGGGAAAGCGGGAGAGCATCGGGTATTCTCTTGGCAGTTATACGCGGGGATTGATAGAGTGTTTTCTTACGATCCTCGCGGAGATTATTACCGACAGGGTAGGAATACTGCGTGACGGGTTTTCCGGTCTGCAGGCGTTTAGCGCGGATCGGTGGCTTGAGTGGGACTGGCGTTGGGTTGAGCGCACCGTGTGGGGAGGCGCCCTGGAGGCGCAACTGCAGACCGTGTGCGGGGGATTTGATGTGGATTATCTTCCCATTCCGCATGTGGTGGAGCGCACATGGGCATCCACGCTCGGCGAGCATGAAATGCGGGCGGTAGTGTCTATGCTGGAGCAGGCACTGGAACTGCCTGTATTTCAGAACATCCGGCGGGCCGATGTCGTGCGGGCCGCGCAAGGGGTGCGGAGAAAATTTGAGGCCCAGACATGGCTTGCTCACGACATCGCGGAAGACCAAACATGGGAATGCGTTGAATACTATAATGAGCATGTTCCTGAAGGCGGCAGACGGTTGCCCAAAAGATAGGTGATGGGTACAGGGGAAAACGAACAGCGGCGCGCCCATGGCGCGCCGCATTCTATTTTTGGGAAAACTTGCGTACATGTACGCGTGTTGTATTATGCAGATATGGCAATACAGACGGTAAAACTTTTAGATAAAGAAGTCGGCGAGGGTAGGCCGGTTTTTATTATTTGCGAGGGCGGACTGACCCATTACGGCGACATGGCTCTGGCTCGCCGCCAGATTGACGCGGCGGCGGAGGCGGGAGCCGATGCGGTTAAGTTTCAAGCGTGGAAAACCGAAGATCTGGTGTCGCGCGTCATTGCCAAACGTCTTGAGCCGGAGCTCGGATATGACTGGTTTGAGCGGATAAAGTACAAAGAGCTTTCGCAGGAACAGCTCGCGGAACTGCAGTCATATGCAAAAACAAAAGGTATTGCATGGTTTGCAACGCCGCACGACGAATGGGGACTTGAGGCACTCAATCAGAAACTCAATATCCCGTACATCAAGATCGGCTCGGGTGAAGCGCACAATTTTGATTTTTTGAAAAAAGTGGGCGCATGCAAAAAGCCCGTGATTATCTCTTTTGGCCTGCAGTCCGATGCCGAGGCGGCGCGCGCGGTGATCACTCTGCAGGATGCGGGAGCGGCGGGCGTCGTGGCTCTGCATTGCGTAACCGCATATCCCATGCCGTATGAAATGATCGGCCTTGGCCGCATCGCGCATCTGCGCGAACTGCTCGGCGTGCCAGTGGGATTTTCGGATCACAGTGTGGGCCGCCATGCACTGCTTGCCGCAGTGGCGCTTGGGGCGGTGGCCGTGGAAAAGCACCTTACGTTTGATAAGAGCGATCCGCGATCTTTGGACAATCCGGGCGCTCTTCTGCCGGAGGAACTCACGGCTCTGGTGCGGGATATCCGTGATCTTGAAAAAGCGAGAGGTATTGTACCGGAGGAGATGCGCATGGCGTTTCTTGCGCCCAGCCGCGACTGGGCGGGGCAGGGCATTGTGGCGCAAAAGGATATTCCGGCGGGTACGCTCCTTGATCGCTCTATGATCGCATTTAAGCGTCCCGCAAAAGGCGGTTTAGCCCCCGAAATGGCGGATAAAATCATCGGGCGCAAACTCAAGCGCGCGATCCCGCAAGACGAACACATCCAACTTGCGGATTTTGAATAATTGTGGTTTAATTCTGCTCGAGATAGCCAAACGCTCGTTTGGTATCGTAGGTGGTCTTCTTTGACAATTGGAGGACGTGTTATGGCGACGGAGCAAAAAATTCTTGATGTGGTAGTGGGAGACGCAGGAGCTTGTTTGGACTTGGTTCCCGCAGTACTCAAACTTCAGCAGGATGATGTGATCATCCGATGGCACGTGGATCCAAGTCCCCTCGCGCGTGCTAGCAGAGTGCTTGATCAGTCAGGGATTCCCTATGATCACCGTGGACCGTCTGATGAGCATCGAGGGCACGGTTCTGCAAAAGTGCTTGTTGGTACGAGTACAAAAGCGATCGGCCTTCAGCTTGAATGGACCGGATGGGCAAGTGAGTATGGGGAGTCTGCGTGGTATGACGATCTGTTCGTCAATTCGTGCAGGCGTGACGTGATGGGCGCGTGTCCGGACAGGATTTTCTGCATCAATGGTTTGGCCCAGAATATTGTGCACAAGTTGCGTCCCGGCGTTCCTACGGCGATTGTGGGAAAGCCGAGTTTCGGCGTGTTGCCGAGTGTAGAAGAGGTCGCGGCAACGCGCAAGCGTATCCGTGCAAAATATGGCCTCAATGAGGGCGATTTTCTGGTAACGTTTGGATTTGCGGGCGAGCCTGCCGAGCGCGCATGGGCGCAACTTGAGCAGATCATGACGCACCGGAGTTTGTTTGTGCCTGATACAGTATTTGCGTTCCGCTTCCATCCGGCGCATCCGCGCGCAGGTGAGATGTGGCGACGGGTCGCAGAGAGCGGGTTAAAAATCATTGATGCCCGCGCAGAAAATCTGCTAGATCTGTATATCGCATCAAATGCGGTCGCGACTGACTACGTCAGTACGGATCCGTACAAGCTTCTATGTATGGGCATGCCTGTGGTGACAATGCTCTTTCCGGATGATTTACCGTACCGGAATGCATTGGGCTACTTGAACGGGGTGCCTCCCATTCTGATGGGGCGCGCCGGGTTTGGAGCGGCGTCTGTACACTATATGA
>CAZYED010000063.1:0-4532 GCA_964646295.1 uncultured Candidatus Saccharibacteria bacterium
GTGCCGTTTATGGCGCTCATAAGCGAATATCCGACACTGATCAATAGCGAGTATGTGAGCCATGCAGGACACATCAAAGACTCGTATTTTGTATTTAACGCCGACTATGCGGAGTATTCGGCGTATCTCTGCAACATTGCCAATGTGAAAGAATCCATGGACGGCATGGTGGTGCACAATAGCGAGCTTGTCTATGACGGCATCAACATAGAAAAGTCATCGCGCGTGTATTTTTCGGAAGATATAGACTCAAGCAACGACATATATTTCTCCAAGAATCTATCCGGATGCAGTGACTGTTTCGGATGTATCAATCTGCGCAACAAACGGCACCATATTTTCAACGAAGCGTATTCGCCCGAAGAGTATAAAAAGAAACTTGCGGAGTACGATCTCGGCTCTTTTGACGCGGTTGAAAAGATACGCCGTGATGTAAAAAGTTTCTGGCTCAAGGCGCCGCACAAGGCATTTCACGGCGCGCACAATATCAATTCGTCCGGCGACTATATCTACGACTGCAAGAACGTGAAAGAAAGCTATCTCGTGGACGGCGGGGAAGATATGAAATTCTGCCAGTGGATCAAAATGAAGCCTGTCAAAGACGCGTACGACTATATTGAATGGGGAGCGGGTGCCGAGCGGGTCTATGAGTGCATTACCGTAGGGCAGGGTGTCAGTGATATACGCATGTCGCACGGGGTATGGATGGGTCCCGTCATGGATATGGACTACTCCATGTATGCGACAGGCTCAAGTCATATGTTCGGGTGTGTCGGCATGCGTAAAAAAGAATACTGTATTCTGAACAAACAATATACCAAAGAGGAGTATGAAGCACTGCGCGCAAAGATCATACGGGATATGAATGAGCGCCCGTATATAGATGCGAAAGGAAGGGTGTTCCGCTATGGCGAGTTTTTCCCCTACGAGATCAGCCTGTATGACTACAGCGAATCTTCCGCGCAGGAATATTTTCCTCTTACAAAGGAAGAAGTGAATGAACGCGGCTGGCGCTGGAAAGAAAAAGAAAACACGGCATACCAGATTACAAGGCAGGCCGCCGGCCTACCGGATCATATCAAAGACGCCGATGATTTGGTGACAAAGGAAATCATCGCGTGCGCCTCGTGCGGCCGCGCATATCGCGTGATCCCGCAGGAACTTGCGCTCCTGAGCCGATTCGGTTTTCCCCTGCCGCGCATGTGCTTTGACTGCCGCCATCGCGCGCGTCTTGCGCGTATGAATCCTCTGCGGTTTTTTGACCGCGCATGCGCCAAGTGCGGCACTGCTATCCGCACCGCCTATCCTCCGGAGCGTCCCGAAATCATCTACTGCGAAACTTGCTATCAGGCGGAAGTTGTATGACTTAAATCAATATGTTACGATAGTGACATGACTACTGCCACACTCGTCAAAAAACTCAATAAAGAAGTGGAAACGCTCCGGCGGGACGTACGAGACATTAAGAATGCTCTCTTGTTACCCACGTCCGCGGTTCGTGATCCCGAAGGGGAGTATCGTCCCGCGTTTGTCAAAAAGGTATTGCGACGCATGCGCGAAAAGGGTCCGGTGTACCGCTTCACCACTAAAGAGGCATTTCTCCAGCATGTCCGTTCCCGTTCCACAAAATGAGATTACCTATGAACGCGACTTTTGGAAAGATGTTCATGGGTTGCCACATGCTGTCCAGGGAAAACTTGCCGGTCTTATCATTATTCTCCGCAACAATCCGTTTGATCCGCTACTACATACCAAAAGGCTGAATCCGCCCTTGCAGGAAGTTTTCTCACTCCGTATCACCCGAGATTATCGGGTTGGTTTTATGTTTGATGCCTCTCATGCCATTCGGCTTCTGATTGCCGGTAAGCGCGATCAAATTTATAAACGATTGGAGAGAAAAATAAAATGACATCAGCACAAGAAACCAAAACCTGTCAAAACTGCAAAACCGAATTCCGTATAGACCCGGATGACTTTGCATTTTACGAGAAAATGAAAATTCCTCCGCCGACGTTTTGTCCGGATTGCCGCTATCAGCGGCGGCTTGCCAATCGCAATGAGTGGAATTTTTATCGCCGCAATTGCGATCTATGCGGCAAAAGCGCCGTGACGCTCTATAGCGAAGAATTTCCGGGGCCGGTGTATTGCCAGCCGTGTTGGTGGGGAGATGGATGGGACCCGTTTTCCTACGCACGCGATTTTGATTTCTCACGTCCTTTTTTTGAACAATTTCAGGAACTGCGTCTTGCCGTGCCGCATGTGGCCATGGCCAACTGGCATAGCACCAATTCCGAGTACACGAACCAGTCGCTGAGCAATCGGAATTGCTATATGTGCGTTTCCACCGCATCCTCGGAAAATTGCCTCTATGGATACTGGCTGGATAAGGTGCGCGAATCTCTGGACTGCTGGAAAGTATTTGACGGCGAATTCATGTATGAGTCGCTGAATGTCGTGCGCTGTAGCAGATCGGCGTATCTGGAGGACTGCACAGATACGACTGAGGGTTTTTTTCTCAAGGATTGTCGCGGATGCGCATCATGCTTCGGATCATACGGACTCCGTAATAAGACATACGTATGGGCAAACGAACAGTTAAGCCGCGAAGAATATGAAAAACGATTTTCTGAGTTTGTATTTACAAGGCAATCTATAGCGGAGGAAAGAAAAAAACTTGAAATACTCGCGCGTCAATATCCTCATAAATACTATCACGGCGCCAACACCGTCCGGTCATCGGGCGATTATATTTCCGATATCAAAGATTCCCGCGACGTGTTCAATGCAAGCGAAGCGGAAAACCTGCGATATTGCCAGGACGCCCGCTACTCAAAAGACAGCTTTGATTGCACCGAAACCTATGCGGAGGCAAGCTATGAAAACGAAGGAACCGACGCGCACCGATGCATCGCCCTCACGAAAAGTTTGGATGTTTTTGATACGTCATATTCGGAACTTTGTTCAAACAGCCACGATATGTTCGGATGTGTGGGGCTTCGGAAAGCTGAGTATGTCATTCTGAATAAGCGGTATGATAAAGAGACCTATCACGTGATGCGCGAGCGCATTATCGAGCATATGAAAAATACAGGGGAATGGGGAGAGTTTTTCCCTGCGGAGAATGCGCTATTTGCATATAACGAGACAGTGGCTCAGGATTATTTTCCTCTCACGAAAGAAGAGGCGCGCGCGCACGGCGTGCGGTGGTATAACCGAAGCAATCGCGGATATGTAGTGTCGCTTGAGCCGGACACAATCCCCGAAACGATCGCGGAGACGCCCGATTCGATCGTGGATGCAATCATTGGCTGCCGATCTCAGAGAGAAAATCCGAAGTATTATCTTATGTGTGCGACGGCGTTTCGCATACTTCCCGCAGAACTTGATCTCTATCGGAAAATGAGCATGCCGATTCCCGACAAATGCTCATCGTGCCGCAGACAAGACAGAATGACTTTGCGAAACCCGCGGCGGCTTTGGAAACGCGTATGCCAGTGCGCGGGTGTTGGGTCTTCAAATGGCGCATATATGAATCTTGGAACTCATGCCCATGGCGCCGAATCGTGTTCTGAGACGTTTGATACCTCCTATGCTCCGGATAGGCAGGAGACCGTCTACTGCGAACAGTGTTATCAGTCCGAAGTCATATGAACCCTGAAACTCGTCAGTGTCAAAACTGCAAAACCGATTTCCGCATAGACTCGGAGGACTTTGCGTTTTACGAAAAAATGAAAGTGCCTCCGCCGACGTTTTGTCCGGAGTGTCGGATGATCAGGCGGATGGTTTTCCGCAATGAGAGGATTTTCTTTCGCCGCAAAGAAGACGCGGCAGGGAAGGAGATTCTGTCCGGCTACTCGCCCGACGCGCCCGTCAAAGTATACGAAAAAGAATACTGGTGGAGTGACGCATGGGACGCTACGGATTACGCACGGGACTATGACTTCTCGCGGCCCTTTTTTGAACAGATACGCGATCTTATGCGTGATATTCCGCGACCCGGTACGAACGTCCTGAATAACGTGAACTGCGATTATGGAAATAATCTTGGCCATTCACGCAATTGCTATCTTTGTTTCAATCTTGACTACGGGGAGGACTCCGCCTATCTCGTGAATGCCTATTTCAACAAGAACTCCTTTGATATTACGTCATCAATGAAAGGGGAGCTCAATTACGACAGTATTTTGATAGACGGGTGTTTCCGGACATTTTTTTCGTATGCATGCGAGGGATGCCGCAACGTATGGTTCTCGCGCAATTGCACGGGATGTTCCGACTGTTTTGGATGCGTAAACTTACGCAATAAGCAATATCACATCTTCAATAAGCCCTACACCAAAGAAGAGTATTACGCAGAATTGGAACGGATGAATCTCGGATCGTATGTTGCGCTCACGCGTATGCGCGAGAAGGCGCGCGAATTTTGGCAGAGTATGCCGTATAAGTTTATGTTCGGATATCGCAATATCAACGTATCGGGCGATTGGATTGCCAACGCCAAAAACGCGCGTGATTGCTTCAATACGATTGAC
>CAZYED010000063.1:4542-4840 GCA_964646295.1 uncultured Candidatus Saccharibacteria bacterium
TGCCCGTTATTGCCAGGATATTCAGATGGGAGCCAAGGACAGCTATGACTATACGCTGTGGGGAGATACTTCTGAGCAGATTTACGCAAGCATTGCCACAGGCTATGGCGCCCGTGCAGTCAAGTTTTCCAATGAGTGCTGGCCCGCCCCGCAAGAAATTGAGTATTCCTTGTATTGCTCCTCATCAAACAATCTTTTCGGATGCGCGGGGCTTAAAAAGAAATCCTACTGCATTCTGAATAAACAGTATTCCCCGGATGAATACAGGATGATGCGCGACAAAATCATCCGCCATATG
>CAZYED010000064.1:0-4639 GCA_964646295.1 uncultured Candidatus Saccharibacteria bacterium
CTCTGCGGCATCCTCTCGTTTGAGGTACTCGTCCTCTGCGGACGGAAGCGCAAGAGGGTTTTGCCCGGCCATGAGCTTCTTGACCGACACTTCGCGGACAACCGCGTATTCGCGGGGTGCATCCGCCATGAACTCCTGCCACTCTTTCGTCCGCAGGAGTTCGGGGAAGATGTCTTCCCGGAGGCGTCCGGTCAACTGCTCAATCTTCTTGAGCGTCTCCTCTTTGCGAGGGGCGTTCTTCATGAGCATCCAATCACTGACCTGCGTGTCGTGCACGCCGACGCGCCTGGCAAACTCCGCCTGCGACCAGCCCTTCTCTTTCAGGATCTGGTACAGGACGCCGTTTTTGATCCGGCCGACGAACGCCACAGAAAAATCTCTTTTGCTCATGGAATGTCTCCTTGTGGTGCTCCTGCGCGTGGAACGGGAGCGGATGAGTGCGAATCGGCAGATTCTTGGCAGATTCTCTTTGAGCTTTCAAAACCATATCATATTAAGTTCATAATGTCAAGGTTGCTCAAATAACCTCTGTTTGCTACTCTTTATTGGAAATGGATTTGGCACGGATCAAAAATCTGCTGAAAGGCAATGGGGACAAACTGATCCTCATGGAAAACGGCGAGCCCGAAGCCGTGGTGATGTCGTTTGCCGAGTATTCTAAACTCGCGAATGTTTCTTTGCCCAAAGCGGCTCCCGCGCGCGATATGCGCCATGCGACCGAAGAGCGTTTTGATATGCCGGGCGACATGGGCATGATACGGGAAGCGGTAAGCCCGCAGGAAACCCAGTTTATCATTGATGAGGCGCGCGAAATGCGCCCCCAGCCGTCGGTGCGGCTGGCCGATATCCGGCTTGAAGATCTGCCTATTTAGGGGCTTGCGGGGATTTTGATACTGTGATACGATAATCTGTACATTTGCTTAGCTAATACATTATCCATTTTAACAGTTTGTTTTAGACTATTATGGCTGGGAAATTTGAGCGCACGAAGCCGCATGTCAACGTAGGTACCATCGGGCACGTTGACCATGGGAAGACCACCTTGACCGCGGCGATCACCAAAGCCCTTTCTTTGAAGGGTCTTGCTTCGCGGGTGGAATCGGTTGCGGATATTGATAACGCGCCTGAAGAAAAAGCGCGCGGTATTACGATTGCACTCCATCACTCCGAGTACGAAACCGAAAAGCGCCACTACGCGCACATTGACGCTCCCGGACACGCGGACTACATCAAGAACATGATCACCGGAGCCGCCCAGATGGACGGCGCGATTCTTGTCGTGTCCGCCACCGACGGCCCGATGCCCCAGACCCGCGAGCACATTCTTCTTGCGCGGCAAGTAGGCGTGCCTGCGGTCGTGGTATTTTTGAACAAAGTGGACATGGTGGATGATCCGGAATTGGTTGACCTCGTGGAAGCGGAGGTACGCGAGCTCCTCAAAAAGTATGATTTTCCGGGAGACACCACGCCGATTATCCGCGGATCCGCTCTCAAGGCATTGAACGCGACTTCACCGGACGATGAGTGGGCCAAGAAGATTTATGAATTGGTGGCGGCACTCGATTCGTTTGTGCCGGATCCGGTACGCGAAATTGACAAGCCGTTTCTGATGCCGATCGAAGACGTGTTTTCCATTGAAGGCCGCGGGACCGTCGTGACCGGCCGCATTGAGCGCGGAAAAATGAAAGTCAACGACGAAGTTGAAATCGTAGGCATCAAAGACACGCAGAAGACCATCATCACGGGTATTGAAATGTTCAATAAATCCCTGGATGAAGGGATGGCCGGAGACAATGCGGGCATTCTCTTGCGCGGCCTCAAAAAGGAGGATGTGGAGCGCGGGCAGGTCATCGTAAAGCCGGGTACTGTCACTCCGCACACTGATTTTGAAGCTGAAGTATACATTCTTACCAAAGAGGAAGGCGGTCGCCACACGCCGTTTTTCACAGGCTACAAACCGCAGTTTTATATCCGCACGACTGACGTAACCGGAGAGGTGGGACTGCCTGCGGGAACCGAAATGGTGATGCCGGGTGATACGATTACCTTCACGGTGAAATTGATTGTGCCGGTCGCATTGGAAGAGAAACAGCGCTTTGCGCTCCGCGAAGGAGGTAAGACCGTGGGAGCCGGCGTGGTAACGAAAATCTCAAAATGATGTGATACGCGCAGGGACTTTGCTCCCTGCGTTTATCTTGCACCTTATACTGATATGGCAGTCAAAAAGGCAGAAACTGAAGCTCGCTTGCGCCTTCGCATACGTGTTCGTGCGTATGACGCGAAGATCATTGACAGCTCTGTGCGCGCAATTATGGATACCGCGATGCGCAACGGTGCTGAAATCGTCGGCCCCATTCCTTTGCCCACCGAGATACATAAGTACACGGTAAACCGCTCAAGCTTTGTACACAAAAATGCGCGCGAGCAGTATGAGATGCGCGTGCACAAGCGGCTGATTGATATCTTTGATCCGAATCCGAAGACCATTGACTCGCTGACCAACTTGAGCCTGCCTGCCGGAGTGGATATTGAGATCAAGACGTTTTAAAACAGGTCCCCATCATTGGATCGCTGATGTTTCCGCCCTTTTGATAAAAGTCAAAAGGGCGGGAGAATGAGTGATTCATCGCAATCACTCTTTTCGTCCGCATATGAGATTGAAAAAGGCGTAACTATCCTAAGAGCCTGTCCACCATCTCCGTATTCTACTGCAATTCTACCATTTCGGCTGCAAACGACTCGGGACTCGTCAACGTATTCTCCGAATACGCTCTCCTCGTCCCTCATCGTTTTCGCTCGAAATGGTAGAATTTCGTAACGAAAGAGAGATGCTGGACAGGCTCTAAGACATCAGATCGCGACGTATTTTCGGCGTCGGGATGGCGCTTTTTTTGTTGATCGAAGGGCGACATAAATGAAGTATGAAAGTCTTACTTGGAGAAAAAATAGGCATGAGCCAGCTGTTTGACGCCGAGGGCCGCGTGGTCCCGGTGACGATGGTGCGCGCGCTCGTAAATACCGCTCTCCAGATCAGGACAAAAGAAAAGGACGGCTACTCTGCTCTTCAGCTCGCGACAGGTACGCGCAAAGCCTCACGGATCAAAAAGCCCCAGCGCGGGCATTTCGGAGATTTGGGCAATTTCCGCCATGTGCGGGAGTTTCGCGCGCGCACCGACAAAGATATCGCAGGACTGCCCGAGCGCGGCGGCACATATGACGCATCGGTCTTTCAGGAAGGCGATGTCGTAAAAGTGAGCGGTATCACCAAGTCGAAAGGATTCCAGGGCGTGGTCAAAAGACACGGATTTCATGGAGCGCCCGCGACTCACGGCACCAAGCATGCGCATCGGGAACCCGGATCCATCGGCGGATCGGGCGGCCGCGCGGGAGGCAGGGTTGCCAAAGCCATCAAAATGGCCGGACGCATGGGAGGCGAACGGGTAACCGTCCGCAATCTTACCGTCGTGAAAGTGGATGTGGCGGAAAATCTGATCGCGGTATCGGGCGCGGTGCCGGGACGGAGAGGAACACTGCTTGAAATCAGAGGATAACGATATATATGAAAGTTTCCGTATACAATCAGAAAGGAGAAGAAACCGGAACAATGGACGTGCCGGATGCGGTTTTCGGTTTGAAGTGGAATGCCGATCTCGTACACCAGGTCGCGGTAAGTCTTGCAGGCAACGCCCGCCGCGCGACCGCGCATACCAAGAGTCGCGCTGATGTTCGCGGAGGAGGCAAAAAGCCGTGGCAGCAGAAAGGTACCGGCCGCGCGCGCCACGGGTCTACCCGTTCGCCGATCTGGATCGGCGGCGGCGTCTCGCACGGCCCGCGCAATGACAAAGACTACACGCGCAAAGTCAACAAAAAGATGGCCAAAAAAGCTTTGTATACGGTGCTTTCGGCAAAGATGCGGGATAAAGAACTGATCGTGCTAGACGATATCCGGTTTCCGGATGCCAAGACCAAGCATGCAGCACACCTCTTTAAGAGTTTTTCTTCGCAGGATCGTTTTTCAAAACTGACGAAAGGCAAGGGAGCGCTGGTGGCGCTTGCTGGAAAAGACGCGGCCGCGCGTCGTGCGTTGCGCAATCTGCCGTTTGTGGAGCTTGACGACGCGCGGAATCTCAACGCGCACAAATTGCTTCAGCATACGTTCTTGATACTTCCCAAGGACGCGGTATCCGCTTTTGCATCATAAAATCATATGGCATTGCTCGGCGACATTTTTACGAAAGACAAAAAACCCGCGGCGGGTGCGGTGAAGGCTGGCCGCGTCTCGCGACATCCCGTATCGCCCTCTGCGGCACCCAAGGCGCAAAAGACGGATGGGGCCGTTATGCCGACTGCAGCCGGCGGCGTATTGGTGCGACCGCATATGACTGAAAAGACCGCCATGGGTGCCGATGCGGGAATTTATGTGTTTGTCGTGGCTCCGGATGCAAACAAGCAGATGATTGCTCGCGCGGTAGAAAGGCGGTATGGCGTAAAAGTCGCGCGTGTGCGGACATCCCGCACTCATGAAAAAGAACGCCGCCGCGGGAGACAGATCGGATGGAAGCCCGGTATCAAAAAGGCGATTGTGGAGCTTGCAGAAGGAAGTAAAATAGAAACGCTATGAAACGGCACTCACCTACAT
>CAZYED010000065.1:0-4628 GCA_964646295.1 uncultured Candidatus Saccharibacteria bacterium
GCTTCAATTCTGCAAGAAAAGCGAACCCGTCAGTACCCGGAAGCATCACATCAAGCAAAATGGCGGCAAAATCGGTCTTTGCAAGCTCTCGTCGGGCGTGGTCGGCGTCAAGAGCGCGATGCGCTTCATAGCCCGCGCCGATAAATTTCTGCTCAAGCAGACCGGCCAGCAATGCGTCATCTTCCACTATCAATACTTTCGTCCCGGCATGCGACCCGCGAGTACCTGCATTTGACGGAGATGCCGTGCCAAGGAGCACCATCACGCGGGACAATACTTCTTGGGGATTGAAATTGACCTTAATGAGATAATCGCGGGCGCCAAGATCCAGCGCGCGCTCAAGTTCCACGGGCTGACCGGAATTTGAAATGATCAAAACGGGCATGGCGGGGAGCAGACCTTCCTCTTTCATTTTTTCAAGAATCCTCATCCCGCTAAGCCCGGGCAGGAGCATATCAAGCAAGACCAGATCGGGTTTTATCCTACTCACCAGCCCAAATCCCGTAATGCCATCCCGAGCCGTATGCACGACAAAACCGGCACTCTCAAGCTTTGAGCGAAGAAGCTGAAGGAGTATCTCCTCATCTTCAATAAGGACGATTGTTTTACTCAAAAAGACAGATAAGACATCCGCTTATCTTTTTGGACACCGTATCTTCCCATAGAATACCTCTTAGCGGGCCGAAAACAAAACATGCCGTGTGGATAACTTCATCCGGGAGACATCATCGCTTTGGCATAAGCAGAGTTGCGAGAAAAATACCGATCATGATAAGCACGATCGTGCCGCCGGTGGGAAGATTATACGCAAAAGAGAGAAAGATCCCAGCGACCGTAGCGCCGAGAGAAATGCCTTCGGCAAGCCATACGGTCACAGCAAAGCTCTGTTTGAACTGGAGAGCCGTCACGACCGGTATCACCATAAGAGCTGAAATCAAAAGCACGCCGACGACGGGAATGGAAAGCGATACCGTAAATGCCGAAAGTACGATTAATACCGCATTGATAAATCCCGTCCTGATGCCGCTCACGCGCGCCGACTCTTCATCAAAACTCGTATAGATCAGCTCCTTGCGGAATACCGCAAGCGTGCAGGCGACGACCGCGCCAAGTGCCGCGATCAGATACACGTCTCCGGGGGTTACGGTTACAATGCTCCCGAAAAGATAGTTCAGGAGATTGACGTTGAGTCCCCTGCCAAGACCCATGAGCACCACGGCAAGCGCAAGACTGCCCGAGAGAAAAACGGCAAGCGCCGATTCGCCGTACACTTTTTGCGACATGCGCAAGCGCTCAATCCCGAGCGACGCGATCACCGTGACACCAAGCGCCGTCAGAATCGGATGCAGGCCGAGTAAAAATCCCACGGCAAGACCCGCAAGAGACACATGTGAAAACGTATCGGCGATCAACGAGTAGCGGCGAAGCACGAGAAACATGCCGACCAGAGGAGCAAGGAGCGCTACAATCACGCCCGCCTCAAGAGCGCGCACCGCAAATCCGTATTCAAAAAATTGAGATATCGTAAAAAACATGATTGAAGTGGGTTCTGATTATTTGTTGTGGCGATGCTCCAATGCCGATGCGACGATTTCTTTTTTATATTCTTCCGGAGACCCGTGGCATACCAGCGTGCGGTCAATACACGCGATATGCATGGCCTCGCCCAGCACCCTGTCTATATCATGCGATATCAGTACCAGTGTCGCCTGCGATTCCCGATTGAGTTTGCGCAAAAGCGCATAAAAATCTTCCTGGCTTTTCGCGTCAACTCCGGTCGTCGGCTCGTCAAGAAAAATAATCTCGGGCGAAGTTACGAGCGCGCGCGCGATAAACACCCGCTGTTGCTGACCGCCCGAAAGATCCCCGATCAGGCGATCCCGATACTCCCACATTTCCGCAGTTTTTAGGGCATGTTCGGCCGCCGCCCTGTCTTCGCGAGTGAGCGCGCGCCCGAATCCGCGCAGGCCGGACCGCCCCATCAGCACGACTTCAAATACCGTGGCCGGAAACCGCTTGTCAAAATTCACGGCTTTCTGCGCCACATACCCTATCTTGGGCCAGTCCCGAAACTCCCGAGCATCGCGACCAAACAGCATGACGCGGCCGCTCGTGGGCGCGAGCAGTCCCAGCATGATTTTGAGAAGCGTCGTCTTACCCGCGCCATTCGGCCCCACAAGCCCCAGATAATCGCCCTTGTGGATCGCAAACGTAATATCGCGGAGCACCTCCGTCTCCCCATACGAAAAAGAGACATGCGATATCTCAATGCTGTTTTTGGTGTGGTCTACGGCGTGCATGCAAGTGCGAGTTTAAGATTGGTTAGATTTGTGTACATTTTTGTAAAATAATCCTTTCCGACGGCTTCCTCGTCGCGGGTAAGACCTTCAATCGGATCAAGTACCAGTGTTTTAGCACCGATCTCGCGCGCGATCGTCTCGGCAAGCCGTGGACTTACCATAGTCTCAAAGAAAATATAACGTATGTCATGCTCCCGCGCAAAACGCACGACCTCAGCAAGTGTCGCAGGTGACGGCTCCTGCTGAGGCGACAGCCCCGCGATTGAGACATGATTTAGACCGTATTCTGCCGCAAGGTAGCCGAATGCCGCGTGAGACGTGATGAAATCGCTCCGCGCGCAATGCGCGAGACCCTCGCGATATTCGCGATCCAGATCTGCAAGTCTCTCTTTGAGCGCCACGGCATTCGCTTCATACTCCGTACGGTTCGCAGGGTCTGCGGCGACAAAGCCCCGCAGGATGGCATCTGCCATACTTGCCGCAAGCCTCGGACTAAGCCAAACATGAGGATCACGGATGGGAGCGTCACCTTCCTCGCCCATGCGGGCCGTCAGACCCTCCCCCGCATCCGTCACCACGGTTTTTGCAGGATCCACGGTACGCCGTATGTCGCCCGCCCACGGCTCAAAGCCGCCGCCGTTGAGTATCACAAGCCTGCTTTGCTCAAGCCGTATGATATCCTGCGAAGCAAGCTCGTAGTCGTGCGGCTCCACGCCTGCGGGTATGATATTCGCGACATCCGCGAAGCCGCCCCCGATCTGGGACGCAAAGAAATAAAGAGGATAAAAACTTGCGGTTATTCTGATTTTCCCTTCGTCTACGGGTACCGGTGCTACCCGCTTTGACAGCACCAAAACGAGCACGAGTACGCCCGCGATCATGACAATAATGGGAAGATGTCTTTTAATATCCCTCAAATTTTTTTGCTGTTTTATGCGTGCGGATACGCTCCAGAGCCTTGGCTTCAATCTGGCGGATGCGCTCGCGCGTGACGCCGAACTCCTTGCCTACTTCCTCAAGCGTGTGCGTGATACCGTCCTCCAGACCGAAACGCATCGCAAGGATTTTTTGCTCGCGCGGGGTAAGCTCTTTGATCACCGACATCAGCTGGTCGCGCAGGAGCCTGCGGCTTGCATGCTGGAGCGGCGAAATAGTCTTTTCGTCCACGATAAATTCGCCGAGCACCGAGTCCTCGTCATCCTCCCCCACCGGCGACTCAAGCGATACGGTATCCTGCGCGATCTTTTCAATATGACGGACTTTTGCGATCTCCATATTCATCTCGGCCGCCACTTCTTCGGTGAGCGGCTCGCGCCCGAGATCCTGCAGGAGCCTGCGCTTGATCTGCTGGTATTTTGAAATCGTCTCCACCATGTGTACGGGGATGCGAATCGTGCGCGCCTGATCCGCCAGCGCCCGCGTGATCGCCTGTCTGATCCACCATGTCGCGTACGTGGAAAATTTATATCCGCGCCGGTAATCAAATTTTTCCACGGCCTTGAAGAGGCCGATGTTGCCCTCCTGTATAAGATCCAAAAGCGTCAGATGCGGAGACCGCCCCACATAGCGCTTGGCAATGGATACGACGAGCCGCAGGTTTGCCTGCGTGAGTTTTTTGCGCGCTTCCTCATCCCCTTTTTCAATCTTGCGTGCAAGATCTTTTTCCTCGTCGGCCGAGATCAAAGATATCTTGCCGATCTCGCGCAGATACATCTGCACCGAATCCTGCGCCAGCTGGTCAAAATCCATCGCCTCCTCGCGCGCGCGCTTGCGGGTATTTTTTTTGGCGTCCGCCTTGGTGACGGTCTTTTCCTTCTCCTCGCCGATAAATTCTTTGGTCTCAAGCACTTCAATATGCTCGCGCTCAAACCGCTCGTAAAGCTCCTCAAGCAAAAACACGTCGTCTTCAATGGACGGGAAGTAGTAGAGGATTTCCGAGTATGTCACAAAGCCGCGGTCGCGCCCGCGCGCGAGCAAGGCTACAATCTTTTCCTCCGTCTGCTTGGCCGCATCTTTTTTGGAGCCTGCGCTCGCCGGCTGTTTGGCGCCGCGGCGGGGCGAGACAGCCTGACGCGCGGGTTTTTTGCTTCGGCGCGGATGAGGCGGAGATTTCTTTTTCTGCTTTTGTTTAGAACTCATTTCAATAATAATGGCGTTACGAGACACGCAAAATCCGTTACGAGGCTCAAGAAAGCCGCTGATATCGTACCAGAGGTACGATGAAGCGGCTTTCGCAGAGCCGGAGTAGGATTTTGAGTGTCGCAGTAGCCAAGCGTGTTATATATCATGTGTGTCAAGTATAAGCGGTTATTATTGAAATGAGTTCTA
>CAZYED010000066.1:0-4464 GCA_964646295.1 uncultured Candidatus Saccharibacteria bacterium
AATACACGGTCAGTCGCAAGGCATGGTGTAAGTAGCGACCTATGTGAGGTATTGGTTAGGTCGCTCGCGTGCCATCCCGAAGCGAGAATCTGGCGTGACCTCAAGAATTCTCAGAAAGAGATGTATGGCGGAAATAGATATGTCTCTGTTGTCAGAGATGCGGACTTCGGGAGGAATATATTTATTTGTTTTGTAGTTAGATACAGACGGATACAAGGATTACCCAGAGTCGTACGAGTGATTGATGCGCGTCCAGCTCGTGATCGCGAACCTCTCTTGAGAGACAAACCGCCGAAAAGATTTACCCGTGCTCCTTCCCTTCTGGAACTGCTTCGTTTTTAACTGAAGTATCTTCCTGCTCCAAGAACTGCCGCAGCCTGTCCCTTCGGGCGGTCTGTGGCTTTTTCATTGCCTGGACGTTTCGGTTGACTACTTTCGTGCTATTTGCTATGGTGTTTTCATTGCAATAAAGCCATCAGCTACTTTTTATTTGAAATGCCGACAATCAATCAGTTGGTCAAACAAGGGAGAGGACTCCGGCAGTACAAGTCCAAAGCGCCCGCGCTTGCGCGGGGTTTTAACGTGCTGAAAAATAAGCCCGTATTCTATGAATCGCCTTTCAAACGGGGTGTCTGCGTGAAGGTGACGACCATGACTCCGAAAAAACCGAACTCGGCTTTGCGCAAGGTCGCGCGCGTGCGCTTGACCAACGGCATGGAAGTGACGGCCTACATTCCGGGCGAGGGGCACAATCTGCAGGAGCACTCGGTGGTGCTGATCCGCGGAGGACGCGTGAAAGACTTGCCGGGCGTGCGCTATCACATCGTCCGCGGCGTATTGGATACGACGGGAGTGGAGGGTCGCAAACAGCAGAGAAGCAAGTACGGAGCCAAGAAACCTAAAGTAAAGAAATAGATTTGAGGGTAGAAAGTAGAGAGTGGAAGGTAGCCAAAATTCTACGTTTTCTACACTCCACATTCTACACTCCATATTCTACACATGAGACGCAAACGAAAATTTCAACGCGATATCAAGCCCGACCCCAAATACAGCAATGTTACCATTGCCAAGTTTATCAATTACGTGATGAAGGGCGGCAAGAAATCCACTGCACAGGGCGTGGTATACCGCACGTTTGATCTGCTGGAAAAAGAGTACAAACAGGATCCTCTCAATACGTTTGACACCGCGGTGCGCAATGTAGGGCCTTTGCTTGAGATCAAGTCCCGCCGCATCGGAGGCGCTACTTATCAGGTGCCGCGCGAAGTGCGGGGAGATCGCAAATTCGCGCTCGCATGTCGCTGGATACTCGCGGCGGCGCGCGCCAAAAAGGGCAAGCCGATGCATGCGCGTCTTGCGGACGAGCTGATCCTCGCGACCAAAAACGAGGGAGCCGCCATCAAAAAACGCGCGGATGTCCACCGCATGGCCGAAGCCAACAAGGCGTTCGCGCATTTTAGCTGGTAGACTCTTATGGACTCCAAAAAATCTTTTTTTGTTGCAGGTCTCGTATTGGCAATATTGGGTATTCTCTATTATATCGGGGTTTGGATATTCCCCGTAGGCACATTGGCTACTCCAGGGTGGGAGGGCATGTTTCCGGCATGGGTTTGGGGTTTGGCAGTAATTATTTTCGCAATAACTCCGTTTAAGAAAATTGATGGCCGATATGTATTTAATGATTCAATGAGTAGCATTTCTTTTGGCATTATTGCTCTGCTTTTTATCTTAATTTATCTTTACAACGTGTTTGTCTTTCAGTGATGTTTGATACCCCTTTGGCACGCATCCGTTAAGGTACACGACAAAGTTTTATGCGCTTTTCAAGATAATCTTTATGACAGATACTAAGCTAGCTGTTAAATGGATTTTTGTTGCATCTATCGGCACATTCCTATTTTACTTTTTCTATTTCCTTTATTTTGCCTTTATCTTACATGCGGGATCATGCATAGCCTATTATCCACCTTCCCCTTGTCCTTTTATTGATTCCTTAGGTAGTAGTATGCAGTCTTTTGCGGAGGGGCTCGGTTATGCAATAGCTTTTTCCTTGGGAGCAATTTTTTGGATACCGATAGGAGTTTCTTGGGCGATAGGTTTTTTATGGGAAAAGGGTAGAAGAATTGCGGGTGTAGCCTTGCTTCTTGGCCACATTCTTCTCCTGCATGTCTTTGATCTTGGTGCTATGGTTACTTATTCGTTTTTACAGGTTGTAGGTATCATCGGACTTGGATTACTCTGGAATAAAATAAAATTATGGCGGAATACCCCTTAGAACATATTCGCAATATCGGCATCATCGCGCACATTGATGCGGGAAAAACCACCACTACGGAACGGGTGCTTTTTTATACCGGAGTATCGCATAAGATCGGCGAAGTACATACCGGAGACACGGTGATGGACTGGATGGAGCAGGAGCGGGAGCGGGGTATTACGATCACTGCGGCCGCGACCACCGCATTTTGGAAACGCACGACGGCGTCCGACCGCGCACGCGAGCCCGAGTATCGTTTCAATATCATAGACACGCCGGGACACATTGATTTTACCGTGGAGGTACAGCGCTCGCTCCGCGTGCTGGACGGCGCGGTCGTCGTATTTGACGGAGTGGCGGGCGTGGAGCCGCAGTCCGAGACCGTATGGCGGCAGGCGGATAAATTCGGCGTGCCGCGCATCTGCTTTATCAACAAGCTTGACCGCACCGGAGCTTCGTTTGACCGGTCGCTTGCATCTATCCACGAGCGCCTGACGCTCAACGCCGTGCCAGTAACGATCCCGATCGGCCACGAGCAGGAGCACGAAGGCGTCATTGATCTCATGCGCATGAAAGCCGTGTATTTTCGGGGGCCGCACGGCGAGCAGATAGAACTCGTGGATATTCCGGAGGAGTTGAAAGCTGTGGCTGACGAGTGGCGCCACAATATGATAGAGAAGATCGCCGAATCCGATGACGCGCTGACCGAGAGGTATCTGGAGGGAAAAGAGATCGCGATTGAGGAACTGCGCGCGGCTTTGCGCCGTGCTACGATCGCGTCGCGTCTCGTGCCGGTCTTTGCGGGATCCGCGCTCAAAAACAAAGGCGTACAGCTTGTGCTTGACGGTGTCGTGGAGTATCTCCCCGCGCCGACCGATTTACCGCCGGTAAAGGGGCTTGATCCCGATTCGGGCGGGGAGCTCATGCGCGAGGCGCGCGATGACGCTCCGTTTGCGGCACTCGCTTTCAAACTGCAGGCCGACCCGTATGTCGGACAGCTGACATTCTTCCGCGTGTACTCGGGCGTCTTGAAGGCGGGGACATATGTATACAATGCCACGACCGGCGATCAGGAGCGCGTAGGCCGCATCCTGCGACTGCATGCAAACTCGCGCGAGGAGCTCAAAGAAATCTCCGCGGGCAACATCGGCGCGCTCGTGGGACTCAAAAATACCCATACCGGAGATACGCTCTGCGATCCGGAAAACCAGATCATACTTGAGAAAATCGTCTTCCCCGAGCCTGTCGTGTCTTTGAAGATTGAGCCGAAGACCAAAGCGGATCAGGAAAAGATGGGTATCGCCCTGCGGCGTCTCGGGGATGAGGACCCGACATTCCGTCTCAAAGGAGACCCCGAAACCGGCGAGACGATTATCTCCGGCATGGGAGAGTTGCACTTGGAAATCATCGTAGACCGCATGAAGCGGGAATTCGGCGTGGAGGCCAATGTGGGCAGGCCGCAGGTAGCGTATAAGGAGACGATCAAAAAGACCGCCGAAGCCGAAGGCAAATATATCAAGCAGTCGGGAGGCCGCGGACAGTACGGCCATGTATGGCTTCGCGTAACCCCGCTTGAGCGTGGCAAGGGCTTTGAGTTTGAAAACGAAATCAAGGGGGGCGTGATCCCGCAGGAATTTATCCCCGCAGTGGAGAAAGGCGTGAAAGAAGCGACCGAAAAGGGAGTGCTGGCGGGATTCCCCTTGGTGGATATTTCCGTAGCGCTCTACGACGGCTCATATCACGAAGTGGACTCGTCAGAGGCGGCGTTTAAGATCGCAGGATCCATGGCGGTACAGGAGGCGGCGCGTCGCGCGACTCTCGTCATGCTTGAGCCGGTGATGAAAATAGAAGTGATCGTGCCCGAGCAGTTTTTGGGCGAGACCATGGGCGACCTTAATTCAAAGCGCGCGAGAATTGAAGGCACGGGGGATCGGGGACCGGGCATCCGCATCATTGACGCCAAAGTGCCGCTTGCCGAAATGTTCGGCTATGTCACGACTCTCCGCTCGCTCACGCAGGGACGCGCGTCATTCACCATGGAGTTTGACCACTACGAAGAAGTGCCCAACAACGTGGCACAACAAATCATAGAAGGTAAGAAATAGGAAGGAAAGAAATAGGTTTGTCCGGTAGTCATATCATTCATTACAACACTCCTACGATCGTAGGAGTGTTGTAATGAATTTTGCATTAAAATTGAAGCGGCC
>CAZYED010000067.1:0-4444 GCA_964646295.1 uncultured Candidatus Saccharibacteria bacterium
ACATCCACCGGAGGATTTCGCAGGGAATCTTCGTTGTTATATCGTCAAAAGTCTTTATGTTCTGCGCCGGCGCCGCATACGCAGAAACCGCCCACACAGCCGCGAGCACCCCTCCTAACGCTCCCCAAATTTTGCGCATGTAATTATAGTATCATTTTCCCACAAGACTTTGAAGAATGGAAACCACAGACTCCGCAAGAAGTATCACGAGAAACCCCACCGCCGCATAGAGAATAGTTTTTCAATGGTACTCCGTAAAATCCCGCATTGGCAAGCAGATCAGCGGTGTTTTGGCGTAGGCCAGAATCCGAGGCGCCAGCGGCCTCCGAGCATCACGCGTGTCTGCGCTTCAAGTGCCGGCAGTGATCCGAAGATGATGAGATGCACCGGCATCAGAAGCCACTGTATGAGATAGAGCGCGTAGTGTCGCCTGCGAAACCACGCGGGCTTGGGCGGCAGGAGCAGGATTGCGAGAACAGAGGACGAGGCAACTCCGATCATGGCAAAATTCATGACCGTGCGCGTGATCCGCGGGAGATTGTACGAGAGGACGGACAGATTAAAAGATGCGTCTCCCAGAATAAGCGGCAGCCAGCCGAGGCTGAAGATAATGAGCGAATTGGTGGCCCACGAGTGCGCGCCCTCTATATAATGAAACGACCAGTAGCATTTTTTCGCAAAAGAGATGCGGGGGTTTTTGATGAACCCATTGAGAAAGTAGGGGATATTCTCGCACGGCCCCCATGCCCAGCGTCTCTGCTGTTTGTAGAGGTTTTTCATGGTGTGCCAAAACGTCGGGGCCACATTGGCGTCCATGGCCGCCGGATAAAAGATCGGCACGGTGCGCCAGTCGCCGTCATAGTGCAAATAGCACTGCCAAAAGATATTGGAATCCTCGGATACGATATCGCGCCGCCAGTACCCGATTTCCACGAGCGCTTTGAATGGCATGGCGTGCGAAGAAAACGTCGTGAGGCGCTCGGGCCGCGCCTGCTGGATCATGTGCCAAAATGATGATGCGAATGCAATGACGCGCGCAAGCGCCGGCGCCTGAAAGATATTATTCACAAAAAGCGGTATTGGCTGATAGCTTGAGCGCAATGGGTGCGGCGCTTTGAGAAAAGCGTGCGTGAGAACGCCAAAATACTCGGGCCCCGTCTGGGTATCTGCATCAAACACGGAGACGATGATGTCGTCATACGGAATACCCGCGGGATCTATGATAGCGCGCTTTACTTCTGCGGCGGCCCACGCCTCATTGGATCCTTTGCCGCGGATTTCGCCGATCAGACCGTCGGGATGCGCGCATGCAAGCAGGTGCGCGAAAACCCCCGAAAACTCCTGCGTGATTTTTTGCGTGATCGCGTCGCTCTCGGAGATGCGCGCCTCGCGCGCGAGTACCACGATCAGCCGGTCTTTCGGATAATGCGATGCCGCAAGCGCCTCAAAGCTTTCCCTTATGATTTCGTATGGCTCGTGCGCCATCGGCATGATGACAAGATGATGAATATCGCGCCAACGAGGTTGTAGGTTGTAGGTTGTAGGTTGTAGCTCTGATAATTTGGCAAGCCAGTCTGTCTGCATGTTGGCGCGCATTCTGCGAAATGCCGCGCGCAGGTGCAGGGAAAGATAGATTGTTTTAAACAGCCAGTAGATATCAAAGAGAATGATGAATATCGCGGCGGCTTCCGGGAAGCGCCATGATGCGCCGATGACAGCCGCGATCGTGCCCCATGCAAGAACGCCGGGCACGAATTCCAGAATACGGTACATGGTGTGTTCGTTTCCGATTTTCATCCGTTTTGCTCAATCAGCCGCTTGAGCGTACGCCGCACTATTGTGGGGTTTGCGGTGCCGCGTGATTCTTTCATGACCTGTCCCATGAGAAACTGCAAGGAAGCCGTCTTGCCTTTTTTGTAATCCTCAAGAGCCGCGGGATTTTCTTTGATGATATGCCGCGCGATATCCTCCAGATCCGCAGTACCCGACATCTGCCAGAGGCCGAGCCGCTCGGCAATATCCGAAGGATCTTCGCCCGAGGCGAACATTTCCGCAAGGATTTGCTTGGCCGCGAGGTTTGAAATTTTGTCTTCGGCGATCATGTCTGCAAGCTCGCCCATGTTTTCCGGCGTGATGCGGATATTGCGAATCTCGGCTACGGCTTCGCGCATGAGGTGCAGGAGTTCGCCCGTGATCAGGGCGGCTATGGTATGAGCGAGATTCTTGCGAGGTTTCTCGTCCGTTTCCTTGTCATGCTGGCGGGCTTCGCTTATTGCGGCTTCAAAGTAGTCGGCGAGATGTTTCTCGCGGATGAGGATTTCGGCGATGCCTTGCTCAAGTCCGTATTCGCGGATGAAGCGTTCCTGTTTTGCCCGCGGCAGTTCCGGGAGTGCGGTGCGGATCTCTGCGACAAAGTCGCGCG
This sequence comes from uncultured Candidatus Saccharibacteria bacterium, assembly GCA_964646295.1. Lineage (GTDB taxonomy): Bacteria > Patescibacteriota > Minisyncoccia > Sungbacterales > HO2-52-23 > 2-02-FULL-52-23. The sequence continues at coordinate 2,423 of CAZYED010000067.1, forward strand.
AGATATTCAAAGGCGGCAGATCGGGCTCCGGAAAGTATCGGTAGTCATGCGCAGATTCTTTGCTACGCTGGGAAAAAGATTCACCCTTATGTTCGTTCCATCCGCGCGTCTCCTGCACTACTTTTTCGCCCCGATCCAGTATTGCAGATTGCCGCCTGATCTCGTAGTCCACCGCGTCAGCAGCGTACTTGAAAGAGTTGATATTTTTGACTTCCACCTTGGTGCCCAACAAAACTCCCCATTTTTTTCCATTTTCATCAAGAATGACATCTATAAAATTCTTTTCTTCGCCATGCTTTACCTCCATGAGGGGGATATTACTCTTCTCCGGCCGCAGTGAAATATTGACTTCCACGCGCATCTGGCCTTTTTCCATGTCTGCATCAGAGGCTCCGACATATCGCAAAATGCGCTGGAGCGCTTCGCCGAAAAGCCGCACTTCCTCGCCCGTGCGGATGTCGGGCTCGGTGACGAGCTCCATGAGCGGTACGCCCGCGCGGTTGAAATCCACAAGCGTTGCCTGCGATGACTTGTCATGGATGAGCCGCCCCGTGTCTTCCTCCAGATGTATCCGCGTAATTTGGATCGGACGGCCCATAACTTCAATCATGCCGCCTTTTACCAGCGGGTATTCATACTGCGAGATCTGGTATCCCTTGGGCAGATCGGGATAAAAATAATTTTTGCGGTCAAATTGGGAGAATTCCGCTATGTCGCCTCCGAGCGCCAAGCCCACACTAACCACTTTTTTTACCGCGTCTTCATTGATCGTGGGCAGGGTACCCGGATGCCCCATGCAGACGGGGCAGATGTTGATATTGGGATGCTTCTCGTCCGGATCATTGAGCGAGGAGCAAAACATTTTGGTCTTGGTATTCAGCTCCGCGTGTATTTCAAGTCCGATGACCGCTGCGTATTTCATGGCGCTATCGTAGCAAAAATCGCTTTCTCTTGCAAAAATCATCGCTTCGGGGTATGGTCGTGGCATCAAAGTTCATTGTAGTCATAGGGACAACATGTCACATGGGAGGAGGCGTATATGCGCAGAGTTTTCGCGTCCGCTGTGATAGTGTTTCTGATGGGCACCGTTTTTCCGATATTCGCGATGCCGCCTGTTGCTGATTTTGCCGACGGAACATGGGTTCGTGTAGGACAGGACGAGGTGAATATTGCAAACGGTATTGTCTGGAGCGTACAGAGACATTATCGGCATAGTGCGGATATGGGGGTGACCGGCGTAGAATTTTTTCTCCCGTGGGACAGTGAAAATTCCGTCTACAGAATATGGGGGAATGTGCTATTGCACTATCAGTCTATTCGTATCATTGGGAAGGGCTGGACGCGTCCTGTTCGGGGCGGAGACTTGGAGTTTACTCTCCAGCCGGATGAGACCACCGGACATGTTGCCAGTCTCGTGCTGATGATCTACGAAGATGGGCAAGTTGGTAAGCGTCCTACTGCATGGGGCGTTTATCCAAATCCTTTGGCAGAGGTTATGTCTCCACCGGGAGCGGGTTTTGTTCCGTAGGGTCTTATGTTTCTCATTGCCCGCACCATCTGTGGTGCGGGCCTTCATATGTCTCTGGAAAAAGATGATGATTTTTGGTATACTCCGTGCGTCCGGGCCCCATCGTCTATCGGTTAGGACACCACGCTTTCAATGTGGGAAGCCGGGTTCGACTCCCGGTGGGGCCGAAGCGAAGCGAGGTTCCATAGCATGCCAACTGTCTACATATAGGATTCATGCCCCACATCCACGAAAAAGTTGATTTTACGGTTGAGGTTTTTATGGTATATGGAGATAAGGTCTTACTGCGCAAGCACGATAAGTATAAAATTTGGCTCTCCGTAGGCGGGCACATTGAATTGGATGAAGACCCAAACGAAGCGGCGATACGGGAAGTAAAAGAAGAAGTTGGGCTTGATATCGTACTTGCCGATGACCTCCCGCCGTTTCGGCATGAAAGCGATGCGTATCGCGAGTTGATCCCGCCAAAGTTCCTCAATAAAAATAAAATAAGT
>CAZYED010000068.1:0-3448 GCA_964646295.1 uncultured Candidatus Saccharibacteria bacterium
GGGTATACCGCATTTCGAGTGCGGCGCGTTCAACCACTCTGCCACGTCTCCGTGGGAGAAAATATAGCATTTTTGAGAGTCTGGTTCAACTTACGATGCGTGTCCCGATTTTTCGTTTTTGAAGAGCTCATTGAGGGCAATAAATGCCTCCTGCAGATCTTTTTGATCAATGATAAATGTAAGCTCGGTGTAGGTGGAGACAATCTCCACGATATTGATGTGCTTGAGCGCGAGACGCCGGACAAATACAAACGTCACATTGGGGATCTCAAGATACTTCGGATCAAAGCGTGCAGTAAGTCCCACGAGATTTCTGATGACGGCTTTGGGCTTTGCGGGGCGCGCGACAGCCGTGATGCGGGGTAGTGCGGATTCAAGCGCAATGATCGTAATCTCTCCGGTACCTTGCGTCACCATGAAAAAGTCCCCCGCGTTGATCGCAGGGTCGCGATAGAGATCGCGCAGGCGCGCGAGATTTTCGCGCGTCCGGTCAAAAGCAACCTCCACAAGCCCGGATTTTACGGACAGATCTTCTATCGCGACCTCGGGAAGCAGAGGTTTTCTTTTTGTCGCTTTGCCCTCTGATTTTTTGAGGCGTGAGAGCGCTACCACGATACTTCCGACCCGCACCGGCTTCTTGGCCCGCGCTTCCACGTCTCTACGTATGACTTTGGCGTAGCCGGACAAATTCAAGAAGCCCTCGCTAAAAGCACTGAGCGCCACTTCGGAAGAGGTCAGGATATCCCGTACCACATCTGATATTTTTATCATACGTTGATCGTAGCATTTGTTACAAAAAGTATCAAATGCGATAAATATCAGTAAAAACTTTACACTCTTTATGATCCCCTTAAACTAAGGCTAGCACCTTAATCATAAGGAGGTTGGCATATGACGATGAGTATTGGCGCAATCGGCGAAATCGCCTACGATCGTATCAGTGATCGCTCCAAAGGTTTTCTCTCCTCTGCGTATACATGCCTCACGGAGATAAGTCTCGCGCTTGAAGAAGCCGCAACGCAACACAAGGAAGGCACGCGCCTGACTGTACGCCTCCCGATTCCTATGTGCGTAGATCGCAGACTTGCGGCCCAAATCCGTACACCATGGAAAAACCATACGGAACTCTCATGTGAAGCCATGATACCAGTCGGGCGATACGGCTTGGGGGCGATCGCTTACTACGGCGCAAATCTCCCATGCCGCCGCACGCCGTCACGGTCGCGGACTGATGAGTGGAGGAGGCTTGAACACACGTGCCGCGAGAAGTCGTCAGCGCGGCGACATGCATCCGGCTATCGCGTAGAGATGCTTGACCATGCAACGAACGCGGACACGGGGCGTCTTGCGGAGATTTATGCCGCGAGCTTCCGGAGCTATGTCGGCGATTTGTCGGCAGAATCTATTACCGCGATGGCACAGACCAATACAGTCGCGGTCGCGCGCTCACACGATGACACGATCACGGCTGTCGCGCAGGCGGAAACCGCTTTATTTGAAGTCAATGGATATCCATGGCGGCTCATAGAGCTCTCCGAAACCGCAACCGACCCCGGACATCGCGGGCAGGGACTTTCACAGCTCTGCAAGCGAGCGCTCATAGAGGCGCTCAATGGACCGGATGCAATCTTCTATGCGGAGTCAAACGCGCGGCACTTTCCGGTACTCAAGTCAAACCACAATCTCGGCTTCCGGCCCGTAGGACGGCTGGAACAGCACTGCCTCATGGATTCGGATGATGAGTCATCTGCTCAAAAGGAGACGTACGCAAATTTATTCGTATTTTCCCTGCGCGTGCAGGGATAAGGCAAACCGAAAGGGGACGGCAATGCGTCAGCCCACCGTCCCCTTTCCCCATCATAGATATGCAAACACTTTTATTCAACGGCATTTTTTATACCGGCTCGGACGGCCGCGCGCGCGCGGTGCTAGTAACAGAAAATGGCCTCATCGCTGAAGTTTTTCGAATTAAATCCAATCCCCTATTTTTACAAAAATCCGACATACGACATTACGATCTTGGCGGGCGCTTTATCTTTCCCGCATTTGAAGACGCGCATAATCATCCGGCCGCGCGAGCCCGGACATGGTACGAGCTTGATTTTCGCAACAAAGATACGGCATGGAAAGAAGTCGCAGATGCCATTCGCGACAAGGCCGCGGCAACACTACCGAACACATGGATCGTCTGCCACGGATGGAGCCAGACAAAGTGGCCGGGTCTTACTCAAGGCACACTTGACCATCTCTCGCAAGATCATGGCATACTCCTCGCGCACGTCTCGTATCATGGCGGCATTATCAACAAAAAAGGCGCATCACTTCTGAAAAAACAGGGCATTGCGCTCCACTCGCTTGACGATAGCGGCAGAATCACCGAGCAGGATTTTGAGCAAGCGATGATTGCTACTTCCGGCACGCGCGAGCAATATCTCAAAACCATTCCGCTTGCTCTTATAGCGCTCAGGGACAAAGGCATCATTGCAGTCCACGATATGCACGTTGCGACCATGGAACAGATAGAGGCCTATCTACAGCTCGCGCATGCGGGACTGCTTCCAATTGATGTAGCACTTTATCTCAATCCGCGACTATTGGATGACCCGCGCGTGAAGACAATCCTCCAAAGACGCCATGAGAATCTCACGGTTGCGGGCGTAAAGCTGTTTCTTGACGGAGCCATCGGGACATCCACAGCCGCGGTCACGCGGCCATACCGAGATGGCACAGGCACGGGTACGCTCCGTATGAATCTTGCCGAAAGCACGGATGCCATCAGAAAGGCCGCAACTCTCGGACTCCGGCATGTTGCCATGCATTGTATCGGCGATCGCGCAGTCACTCTTGCTGCCAATACAATAGAACATCTGCAAGATGAATACCGGCGCGATATTACCGCATGGCGTTTTGAACACTTTGAAATGCCAAGCGAGAGCGCGATCCGCGCGCTCGCCGATCGCGGCGGCATCGCATCCATGCAGCCAAACTTCAGCTGGGACATCGCACATTATCACGCACGCCTCGGCGATAACGTAAAATTGCTTAATCCGTTTAGAGAGATATACGATCGCGGCATAACGCTTGCATTCGGCTCCGACGACATGCCCTCCGACCCGATAGAGGGCATCCGTTGGGCTACTTTTGACGCGCCTTCTTCTGGTCAGCAATTAAAACTCGCCGAAGCGCTCCGCGCATATACCGCGACACCAGCCGAAATTATCGGCGCGGAAAACAGGCGCGGAAAAATAGAAAAAGGATACGAAGCAAATTTCGCCGTTTTCGGAAAAGATCCTTTTGCGGCGGGGTCAGATACCCATGCACGGAAGCCGCAGGAAGTGTGGCGCCGCGGAGTGAGAGTTGTATAAATGGGCGCTGAGGGGATCGAACCCCCGGCCTACTCGGCTTGCCCGCCCACTTTTTTGATTTGCGCGCTGAGGGGATCGAACCC
>CAZYED010000068.1:3458-4438 GCA_964646295.1 uncultured Candidatus Saccharibacteria bacterium
CGCTCTACCACTGAGCTAAGCGCGCATGAAAAAGTGGGCGGGTGAATAAAACAGTCGCTGTTTCGCCCCCTCGGCGAAACCCCGGGCGATTTTTAACGCTCGCCGGGACGGCTCGCTGAATCGCCCGCTTGCGCCAAGCAGTTGGCGCAAGCCCACTGAGCTAAGCGCCCTCGCGCGATTCAGCCGACAGAGAACCGCGTGGACGATAAATCACTTGCTTCTCCCGACCATTTTCTGCAATTCTTCCTGCATTTCACCCAATTCGCGCTCATCCTGCTGTAACTGCATCTGTTCTTTTGTTGCCGCAGATTCTTTTTCCTTGATCACTATTTCAAGTCTCTCAATCACGCTTGCCAGCGGCTGTATCTTTTTTTCCGCATCCTTCGCTTCGCGCGTCAGCTCTTCATGCTTACGTTTCAGGTCCTCCAAGTTTTTCTGTTCCTTTTGCAACTCGTTTTTTGTCTGGCCTACGGCGATATGGAGCGCCTGAAGTTTTCTCTGGCGTTCCTGGATGTCTGTCTTCAGATGCTGAAGCGCCTGGCTGGAAGCTTGTGCCATAATTTTACGATAGACCTACTGCGTAAAGATTTTCGTAGCGAAATTGTCAGATTTCGTGCGAGACGCAGGAAAAATTATGAGGCATATACGGCGTATATGTTGAATAATTTTTCCAAAGTCGCAGCCGAAATCTGGAAATTGCAGCAGAATAATCTTTACGCAGTAGGTCTAATATTAATGAATAATCTCTGTGGGCGGTATAGGGATCGAACCTATGGCCTTCACAATGTCAATGTGACGCTCTACCACTGAGCTAACCGCCCGAATTTACGCGACCCACTGAATCGGAATTACTGTAGTGCCTTCGAGACCCGCCGTCAACGATCAATTCCCGGCATACGCCGAGCCGATGCGCCAGAGCAAATAGACGGCAAACAGGAACCCCGCGATCTCCACGGCAAAGATCGGATGGAGTTTCAGGT
>CAZYED010000069.1:0-4400 GCA_964646295.1 uncultured Candidatus Saccharibacteria bacterium
TTCCAATTCATTGGGCGGCATAAGCCCGGTGCGTTCGGCAAACGCCAGACACTCCTCCATGTGATCGGCGACACTGCAATACAGCTCACAGGTGTTTCTGTCTTTACAGCCGCCGGGAAATTGCTTGCCCGCTTTTACCAAGCCTTGGAATTTTTTCGCCTCGGCAAGCTCGGCAGGCGAGTAGTAGCCCGTCTTATCCGCAAAAGCGATGCACTCGTCAAGACGTTCAACGCTACTGCAATAATTTTCACAGGAAGACCATGAGTTGCACCCGCCGGGGCCATTTTTTACATTCAAAAATTTATCAGCCGCTTCTTGAGCTTTGTCATCGGAAATCAAATGGTATTTCCTGGCAAACGCCAGACATTCCTTGGCGTGATCCGCATTATCGCAGTACGTGCGGCACTCGGCATCGTTTTGACACGAACCCAATTCGGGCACCGGGTATCGGATATCTGCCGTCGCAAGCGGACCTTCGCTCTTTTCTTCTTTCTGCTCTTCTTGTTTTGGCGGAGGGGGCGGCGGCGGGACTTCTTTTTTTACAGCATTACTTCTGGTAATTCCGTTTACCGGAGGGGGAATCTCAAGCTCTGTCTTATTGTTTTTGCAATCAATCACATACGCATGCATGACCGGCGTGAAATGGTCGGGGTCAATAAAGCGCACGTTCTCATTCTTAAAAGACCCGGGGCATCCGCTCAATCCTCCGCCGTACGCAAGCTCGCCCGGGATAGCAAGCGAAAATTCCTGAACGCCGTCAGGATCTCTGATGGTTAGCGCGAATAGTCCGGAGACGGGATCTTTTTTAAAGCTTATGGAAGAGTCCGCGGTGGCCGCGTCCACGCGGACAATCGCAAGACTAAGTACCATGGCAGAGACAAGAATGCTTCCCGCTATGAGTTTTTGATTCATTTTTGACATATGAAAATAAAATCCGTCTGCCTTATCGCAACGGATTGGTGTACTTGAACGGATTCACGCGATCAAGCGGATTTATTTCCGGCACTTTTTCTCCGGCATTTGTCTCTATTTCCGGTACCGCATCGTCGACAGTCTTGGCTGTTTCAACGGCCCCCTTGTCTTGCACGCCCCGCCAATACCAAAAGCCGAATGCCGCGGCGGCAAAAACCAAGACTATGATGATGGCTGAAATAAGTTTTTTATTATTCACGGCGTCTACATTATATACCCCGCCGACTACCGGTTGGAAGACGAGTTATCAACATATCCCGTTTTTCAATATCCTGATCCATCATCACCATTTTCTATTGATCCTTTCTTTTATCTTTTCTACCAGATCGCTCATACTCAAATTTGTCTTGACGAGGTAGTACGCAGGTTCATTTTCGGCAATACTCGCATTGATCCTTTCTTCATCAGGACTCAAATTAGTAAGCAGGATAATAGGCACATGCTTGCCCCACGCGCTCTCCGCTCGTAATTTTTTCATCATAGCCAGACCGTCCATCTTCGGCATGAGGATGTCCAGAAGCAGAAGATCGGGATGATCCCTATTGGCCGCCACGAGGCCTTCTTCGCCGTTTTTTGTCTGAAGGACATTGAAGCCTTCCCGGGTTAATTTATCAACCAGGGCGTTCAGCACCGGAGGATCGTCTTCAACAATCAGTATTGTTCGTTTGGTCTCTGCTTGTGCCATAGTAAAATCCTGTTATGTGGTAAGTAAAACTTGGGGAGCTGTCTCTTGTTCGCTTTTCTTATGCGCCATAGCGCGGTTTGGCAGATCTACGGAAAAAACAGTACCCTCTCCTTCTTTTGATTCAAAACCGATCGTCCCGCCCAACGCTTCCACGATTGACTTCGTGATATAGAGACCAAGACCCGTACCGTCGGTCTTGATCGCGCGCGCATTATCCGCCCGAAAAAACTTAGTGTATATCTTGGCTTTCGCATTTTGAGGAATACCGCAGCCGCTATCCCCGATCGCGATACGAACTCCCGTATCCTGATTTATAATTTGTATGGAAATCTTTCCTTGCGGAGGAGTGTACGCTACGGCGTTGGACAACAAGTTTTGGAAAATAATCCGGATCATTTGCCGGTCGCTTTCAATTGAAGCTGTACCTTTCGCATACTCTTTTTCAACTTTTAGCCCCTTATCGCTGATTTGAGTTTGCAACTCCTCCAAAACATCGTCCGCGACCACAGCTATCTGTATTGGTCGCGCCTGAATCACAAACGTACCAAGATCAATCCGGGAGACACTTAGGAGCGCATTCACGAGCTCAATCATCCGCCGGTTGCCATGATGTATCTCTTTTAGATAGATTTTTTGCTTCTCGTTCAAGTCACCGACCTCTTCTTGAAGAAGCATCTCGGCATACCAGCCGATCGCTACCGTCGGCGTACGGAGCTGATGGGACGCAAGCGAGACAAATTCGCTCTTTGCGCGGTCAATCTCCTTTTCATGCGTAATATCGCGCTCAATGCCGACAAAGAATCCTATTTCTCCTTTTTCATTGAGAATCGGGGAGATATTGATGACAGCCGTGTAAACCTCGCCATTCTTCCTTTTATTTTGCAATTCTCCGATAAAAGTCTTCTTTTGATTTTTTATGGCGTCCCACATTTTCTGATAATATTCCGGCGGCATCGGCACTTTCCACAACGCGCCGCTCTTCTTGCCTATCACTTCTTCCGTTTTATAGCCGGTTATTTTCTCCACCGCCTTATTGGCATAGACCACTATTCCTTCCGGATCAGTGATAATAATATTGTCGGAGACGTTATCCACGGCAAGCTTAAACTTCTCAAGATCTTTGGCCAAAATTTCGCTTCTTGCCATCGCTGTTTCCGCTTTTATCTTCTCGCTCGTCAGATCTTCCAGGACGTTGTGAGCCGCTACTTTGGCGTTTTGTAAATCTTTTTCTATCTGCTTCCGCTCGGTAATATCCTGGAATACGGCTACGAAAAAATTCTTTTTCGGGCAATAAACCGAAATAAAAAACCATCGCGCGAGCGGTTTAATATATGTCTCAAACCTCTCGGGTTCTCCTCCCAAAGCAACCCTGCCATAAATCTCAAACACCTCCGGATTAGAGTCGCGGATTCCATGGATAAGCTCCGTCACCTTTTTCCCTTCAGTATCTTTTAATCCCGTCAATTCCCCAAAGTTCTTATTTACCCGTATGTAAAGAAAATCAATCGGATGCCCATGCGCGTCAAAAACCATCCGGCAGTATGCCAGCCCGTCAGGCATATTATCAAAAAGCGATTCGTAGAGAGTTCTGCGCTTCCGAAGAGTATGCGTCCTCATTTTGACGAGCCATCTTCTCCGTTGGCACGACCGGATGAGCCGTTTTGAGGTCGACTCTTCAGCTCCTCTACTTCCTTTTTCAGCTCCACCATTTTCAGCTCCCTCCCCACCATGGTCTTATTCAATGTTTCCAGCTCCTTTATACGGTCCGCGAGTTCCTTGGTGCGTTCCGCCACCTTGATTTCAAGCTCTTTGGTATATGTGGCAAGCTTTTCCTCAAGTCCTTTCCTCTCCGTGATGTCTTCTATTGCGAGTATAATCAGCTGTACCGCGTCTATCTGTCGTGCATTGAGAAGCATGGTCTTCTCTCCGATATTCTCAAAAACATGCGTCACTTCATAGTCTTTTACGACTTTTTTCTCGGGCAGGATTTTCTCAAACAGACTCCTTAATTCGGCAATATTCCATTGGCCGTCTCCCAACTCATAAATAAACTTGTTCTCCGTCTCTTTCGGTGAAACCCGAAAAATCTCGTAGAAAATCGGGTTTGCCGAAATCACGACAAGCCTTGCGTCAAGGATCAAAAAAGATTCTCGCGCGACCTCCACCAATGTCTGCATATAGTGCAGGACGAGTTTTTTCGCCTCTTCCGATCCGTTGTGTTTTACTTCGTCATTTTTCATATTTTACATGCTTATTAAATATATGCGCTCATACCGCATCGGAGTCCTCTCTTCCTTCAATAGTGATCTCCTCCCCATCGCGGATGGCAACGTGTATATGACGAGGACAGTGCGCGCACCGGATCATAAAAGAAACCTCATCCTGCGTGGAAACAAGGCTCAAATCACGTAAGATAACCCCCCTGCAAAATGGGCAGTGCATTATCGCCCCCTTTTTATGAACATATTTGCTCATAAATGTAATGTGATAAACAAAAACGGCCCCAATCCAGCATCTATAAGCTGTTTTGTAGGCCGTAGAACTACAATGGTAACACTCATGTACATTATACCACAAAAATCCTTACGGAGAAGGAGGCTGTGGAAAACTTTTTCATGTCTCCCCCGGCACACAATAACAAAGCCGACGGTTGTAATGCCGTCGGCTGATACAGATATAGCCTTGCCATATTAGACCTGTCCCCTTATAACCTTTCTACTGCACCTTCCAGATTTCGGCTACG
>CAZYED010000070.1:0-4392 GCA_964646295.1 uncultured Candidatus Saccharibacteria bacterium
CATGTGATGGCGAAAGATATTGTGAAGTTTCATGCGGTGTATTGGCCAGCGCTTGGTAAATGCTTTGTCGTCCGGCCGATCAATGGGATCGCCGAGTACGTTGAAAAGCCGCCCCACGGTTTCTTTGCCCACGGGTACCGAGACCTGCGCGCCGGTATCCTCCACGGTCATGCCGCGGCGGATGCCGTCGGTGGACGAGAGCGCTACGGCACGCACCCGCCCCGATCCCATGTGCCGCGCCACTTCGCATACGACAGCGCTCTTGTCATCGCGTATGATTTTGAGCGCATTGAAAATCGCCGGAAGCTTGCCTCCCTCAAATGCGACATCCACGACCGGGCCGATAATTTGTACGACTGTTCCTTTGTGCATAGGCATATGATTAAGACTCAAGGGCTTCTTTGCCCGCGGTAATTTCGGTAAGTTCTCTTGTGATGTTCGCTTGGCGGGCATTGTTATAAGTGAGAGTAAGGTCGGTAATCAAATCTTTGGCATTGTCCGACGCGCTCTTCATGGCGACCATGCGCGCCGAGTGCTCCGAGGCGTTGGATTCAAGGATGATATGATGAATATGCATCCGAATCAACTGGGGCACCAATGACTCAAGGATCTCTGCCGGAGAAGGTTCAAATTTATAGTCATAACTGAAACTATCCCTTGCTTCTTGCTTCTTGCTTCTTGCTTCCGCAAACCGTCCGCGTTCAGGCAAAATACTTGCCACGGTCCCGCGTATGCTTTCTTGCGTCGCGGGCAGGATTTTTTTTATCACCGCTTCCTGCAGGAGCGTCGTGCGGAAGTTCATGTAGCACGTCTGCACTTCATCCCATGAGCCGTCCTGAAATCCCGCAATCAGCATATCCGCGACCTCGCGGGTCTCTGCCATCGTGGAGTAGTAACCGTATCACCAGAAACTTTTTACGGGGATTGAGTCTGTGTGTTCAAAATACTCTTTGGCTTTCTTTCCCACCGTGATGAGAATATATGGTCTTCGCAAGACCGTGTATTGATCAATGCGCGCATCGGCTTTCTTGAGGACGTTTGCGTTAAAAGCTCCGGCAAGGCCTTTGTCCGACGTTACGACAAGCAGACAGGATTTTTTTATCTCGCGCGGTATAAAAAGCGGCGGCATGAGCTTTGTCGGAGTATGCGACAGGAGATTTTCCGCGATCTCAAGGGACGCCACAGCGTACGGACGCGCAGACAAGGCAAACTGCTGCGCTTTGCGCATTTTGGTAGCCGATACCACCTCCATCGCTTTGGTGATTTGGCTCGTATTCTTTACGGACTTGATCCGCTGTTTGATCGCTTTGACGGACGACATAATCTTTTGATTACTTGATTTCTTCCCACCGGCTTATCAACTCAGGGAGAGTGTTCTGCGTCATCTCCGTCGCAACTTTTCCGTTCCGAAACGATACTCTCATGCGATCATTTCCTCCCGTGAAAGAAAATAAATAGCTGGCAGAACCGCCGCGCGCATCTGTTATGAAGTGCTGTAAGTCCTCCTCTAACTGCTGTCTTGAAACCGATGGCCGCCTATACATGCTTTCCAAGATCTTTCCTTTTTGCAGGGTTTCATCTATCTTCACGAAGGTCGTCATCATCTGCTCCGCGCTGCCGGTTTCTAGCGCTTCAGTGAGTTCATACTCAAATCCCTTTCGTACTTCTGTTTCCTGGTTTGCCTGCTCGCTCATTTCAGTTTTTTAAATTCACCGAGCGCCTTTTTCAAAGATTCTTCGGTTTCTTTCGTCAGGTCGCCGGATATCTTGATCTGCTCAAACACGGGGGCGCGATGCATTTTGTCCATGTAGTCCAAGAGTGCCGTGCCTGTTTCGGCGACTTGCGCCGGAGGCACATCATCCAAAAATCCCTGCGTTCCCGCATACATCAGCACGACCTGATACTCAAACGGCAAGGGACTCAGCTCGGCCTGCTTGAGTAGCTCTGTCAGCACGCGGCCGCGCTCAATGCGCTTGCGCGTGCCTTCATCAAGCTCCGATGCAAACTGGGCGAATGCCGCAAGCTCACGAAATTGCGCGAGTTCAAGCCGTAGGCGTCCCGCAACTTTTTTCATGGCTTTGGTCTGTGCCGCGGATCCTACGCGCGATACCGAGAGGCCTGCGTTGACCGCAGGGCGCACACCCTGATAAAAGAGTTCGGGTTCCAAATATATCTGTCCATCGGTGATGGAGATGACGTTGGTCGGGATATAGGCGGATACGTCGCCGAGCTGGGTTTCAATGATTGGAAGGGCTGTCAACGATCCCCCGCCGTTTTCTTTGTTGAGTCGTGCGGCGCGCTCCAGAAGCCGCGAGTGCAGATAAAAGATATCGCCCGGATATGCTTCGCGTCCCGGAGGCCTGCGCAGAAGCAGTGAAAGCTCTCGATACGCCCATGCGTGCTTGGAGAGGTCGTCGTAAATCACAAGCGCATCGCGCCCGGCATGCATGAAATATTCGCCGATGGCAGTGGCGCTATACGGCGCCAGATACCACAAGGGCGAGGGCGAAGAAGCGGGAGCTGACACGACGATCGTGTAGTCCATGGCGCCGTGTTCTTTGAGTGTTGCCACGATTTTGGCTATCTTGGATTCTTTTTGGCCGATCGCGACATAAATACAGACGGGCGTCGGGTGGCGTGTATCGCGGCCCTGATTGATGATCGTATCAATCGCAATGGATGTCTTGCCGATCTGCCGATCCCCGATAATGAGCTCGCGCTGGCCGCGGCCGATGGGGATCATGCCGTCAATCGTCTTGATGCCCGTATGGAGCGGAGTGCCTACGGGCTCGCGCGCGGTGACTGAGGGCGCTTGGCGCTCCACGGGGTAAAAAACTTCTTTTGACTTGCTTTTGAAAATAGGGCCCCGTCCGTCCTGCGGGACGCCAAGGGGATTTACGACGCGGCCGATCATTTCCTCCCCCACCTGCACGGACAAAACCCGTCCGGTTTGCCGTACAATGCCGCCTTCTTTAATATGCGTGTAGTCGCCGAGGATGATCGCGCCGACAGAGTCTTCTTCAAGGTTGAATGCGATGCCGCTGACAGTTCCTTTGTCCGTCTCAAATTCAAGCATTTCCTGCGAGGCTACGTCCGCGAGACCGTAGATCTTGGCAATGCCGTCGCCCACTTCCAAGACATGCCCGATTTTTTCGGCTTTGATTTCTCCCGCGAATCCTTCTATTTCTTTTTTGAGATGCGTAATGACTGTGTCTTTCATAAAAATCTGCTAACGATGTGTGTGAGATCAGGCGCTAAACATACGATCAAGGCGGCTGCGCGCGCTTGCGTCAATCATCAGCTCGTCGTCCACCAGTATGCGCATGCCTGCGAGGATGGCGGGATCAGTCTTTTCTTCCCACAGCGGTTTCTTTTCAAGTGCCGCTTCAATCTCTTTTTTTACCGCCGCAGTCAGGGGAGATGCGGATGTCACCGCGACTTTGTGCAGATTTTTATCCGCGAGCCAGCGCCGCTCCGTCTTGCGGACGATTGCCGCGAGGAGCTTGGCGTCTTTGTTTTTGCGGATCATGCCAAGAAACCTCCGAATCATCGACGGCCGTTTGTCGGTTTCGGCTTCCGCAAGGGCTCCTGCAAGCGCTTCTGCATACTGTATTACGGTGTACTTCATAATCTGGGGGCGGTTTTCAGGGCGGCGATGGCGCGGCGCGTGAGCTCGCGGTCGCGGGCTTCAGGCGGGAGCGCCATGAGGATTTTTTCCATCCCTGCGCGCAGGAGACCCTCTGCATCTTTATAAAACGCCTCTTCGGCTTTCAGGCGCTCTTCCATGGCGCTCCGCCGCGCGTCGACAAGCACCGCCTCGCCTTTATCCGCGGCTTCCTTCAGGATTTCCTCTTTGCGGGTACGGCCGAGAGCTTCGGCCTGGTTGACGATCCCAAGCGCTTCCGTGCGCGCCACGGTGATCTTCTCCTCCCCTATCTTTTCGGCCCGGGTGAGGCGCTGTGACGCTTCCTCCGCATCGCGCAGGCCCTGCGCAATGCTCTCGCGCCGCGTGCGGAAGACCTCTAAAATCGGCTTGTAAGCGAACTTCCAGAGTACGAGGAGCAGAACGAAAAAGTTTACCGCCTGTGCGATAAGCAGTTTCCAGTCAACACCGAAGTTATGAAGAAGTTCAGACATACGAGCGACATGCAATTACGAGCGACATGCAACATGCAACAAGCGACAGGGTTATTCCTCTATGCCTCATGCTACTTGTCTCTTGTTGCACATCAAGTTAGACAAACTTGATAACGAGCGCCACGACAAGCGCGTAGATCGCGATGGCTTCCGCAAATGCGATCGCCAAGATCATGGCAGTCTGCACCTTTGATGCGGCTTCCGGGTTGCGGCCGATGGCCTCAAGCCCTTTGACGCCGATAAACGCAATCGCCG
>CAZYED010000071.1:0-4380 GCA_964646295.1 uncultured Candidatus Saccharibacteria bacterium
GGTCTACTACATCAAAAATTCCGCCACCCGGCGGAATTTTTGATGACGCCGTTCATTGTAATTTCGCTCCGGTTGTGGCATAAAGAAATCCGCACCTCACTGTTACACAATTCCAAATGGAAAGGGTAGGCAATGTACTGCGACAGTCCACTAACGGCAGTCCGTGCAATCCCCGGCAGGTCGGAACAGATAGATCCGGAGACCGTTTTGATTCCCCCAAAGAGGAAAGCGCTAGCTCAAGCGCTGGCTCCCGAAGAAATGCGAGAGTGTCTCGTAGTCCCCAGCACGCGGTCTCGGTGGGCGCGCGTAGGTCTGGAAGTCGCACCGATCATTACAATGCCTGATACCGAGAGACATTTGCCAGTCATCCTTTATAACTGGTCTCCGTCTCACGCACTTGTCGTCAGAGCGGGAGACACTATTGCGCTTACGCTTCTTGCGTGGACCGATAGCTTGCCTCTCATAGAAACAAGGCTACTTACTGCGGATGCGATCACGCTCCGCATGAAAGAGAGTACACTACCGAAAAGAAGAGGCATACCTTGTTTTGATCCGCATGAAGTGGATATACAAGAGTGCATGGAGTTGGCCCCGTATGAACGACTCTATCTTAAACAAGGCGACTTCCTCGTGGTGTCCGCATGCGAGCGTCCATTTGTTCCCGAAGGACATATCGGTCTTGTCGCTTCCGCCAAAAGCGGCTTCCACGATAATTCCGCACGGTATGTCTATCCGGGATCGGACGGAAGCATCGCACTGGAGTACAAAATGTTGAGATCGGCATTGCTGAAGCCGGGACAACACCTTGCAAATCTCTCCATTTGCTATGCATTAGAACCATTACCGCCGCGTACAGGCGGACTTGGCAGACAAAAGTCCATCATACCTGCCGACTGGCGATAGGGTACGGCATGGATCCCATCACGCGGCATCCCGACACACGGGGATGCCGCGCTTTTCTTTTTGAAAAAGATGCGCTACGATCCCGATATGCCGAATCCTCTGATCATCGCAATCGTTGCCGAAAAAGGAGCCGGAAAAGGACTTTTTATTGAGCTCGCCCGAAAACTCCTCCCCGACAAAAAAGTCGTCTCTGTTAGGTTTAGCGACATCTGGCGCGAGATATTGCACCTGCTTGACCGCGAGGAATCCCGGGAAAATATTTCCAATCTTGCGACCGCCATACGTATGCTTTTTCATGACGACGGCATCCTCGTACACGCCATGAAAAAACGTATCGCAAGCATTGACGCAGACATTGTGATCCTTGACGGCCTGCGCAAAGAAGAGGAAATACAACCCCTTATCCGGGATACCAACGGCTTACTCGTCTATATCGCCGCATCTGCCGAAGCGCGATTCGCGCGCAGGCGGGAGCATGCCGAGACCACGGACGAGAAGGGGATGACATGGGAGCACTTTATGCGACTGGAACAACTTGCGCCGGAAGTTACGATCCGGCATATCGGCGAAACTATGGCCGACGCCACGCTTGAAAACAACGGCACTGTGGAGGAATTCAAAGAAAAAGTCGCGGCTTTCATAGAAGCGTCCCTACGCTCCCGACTATGATCATCGCTCTCATCGCGGCAATGGGCAGAAATCGCGTCATCGGCCGGGCCAACGCCTTGCCGTGGAGCATGCCGGCGGACCTCAAGCATTTCCGCGATCTTACGCGCGGCAAGCCCATCATCATGGGTAGAAAAACATTTGAATCCATCGGCAGACCCCTGCCCGACCGCATCAATATCATCATCACGCGCGATCAGGCATATCGAGCGCCGGGATGCGTCGTCGTGCATACCACAGATGCGGCTTTGCAGGCGGCGGGCGATGCCCCGGAAGCTATGGTGATCGGCGGAGGGGAAATTTTTTCTATGTTTCTCGGAGTAGCAGGGCGCATGTACCTGACATACATTGACGCAGATTTTGAGGGGGAGACGCGTTTTCCCAAATTTTCCGAGGACGAATGGTTCGTCTTCTCCGAAGAAAAACATGCAGTTGACGCGGCAAATCCCTACCCGTATACGTTTGTCACACTTGAAAGAACATCGCATGGCGGTAATTGAGATCAGAGACGCCATTCATACGCGCATCACGCTATCCGAGCGCGAGCGGGAAGTGCTGGATCATCCGTATGTCCAGCGCCTGCGCCATATCCGACAGCTCGGATTCGTGCCGCTCGTCTATCCTTCGGCGACGCATGACCGCTTCTCGCACTCGCTCGGCACCATGCATTTGGCAGGGCGTCTTGCCGAAACAATTTTTACCAACGACTCCGTATCAATCCTCGCGCGTACGCTCGGCGTGCGCGAGAAAAACTTTCTTGCCGGTATCCTGCGTCTTGCGGGACTTTTGCACGATGTGGGGCACGCGCCTTTTTCCCACAGTGCGGAACTCGCGATGCCGCCGGTAGCATCCCTTGCGCTCCCGCGGGCATGGATGAAAAATCCCCGCGATACGCGCACCGCGACGCATGAGGACTACAGTGCGCTTTTGATCGCAGGCATGGCAGAGGGATCGGGAGCTGTGCTGACGCCGGATGAAGCCGCGATCATCGCGTCGCTTGTGCATCATAAAAAGATACGCATCCCTCCTGCGTGGCACAAAGCGCTTCCCGGACGCCGAGACGCCTCAGCGCTCCACGGCATCATGCGCTCGCTCATCTCAAGCAACATTGATGCCGACCGCATGGATTACCTTCTGCGCGATGCGCATTTTACCGGAGTGCCGTACGGCCATTTTGATCTTGACTGGCTTATCTCTACCATCGGCGTCATCACTTATCGGGGCGAATACACGCTCGCGATCGCAGAGTCAAGCATCCATGCGCTTGAGCACTTCCTGTTTGCCCGCGCGCACATGTACGCGCAGGTGTACATGCACAAAACCGCCAAATGCTTTGAGTATTTCTTCCGGCAGGCGCTCGCGCAGGGGGAACTTGCCTATGCAATTCCGGCAGATCGGGAAGCGTTTGTCCGGCTCCGCGACTCCACTCTGACCGAAGAGCTCTTCCGGGCGGCGCACAAAGACCGGTCCTCATGGTCGGGGAGGCTTATGGCGCGCGCGCCCGCAAAGCGCATCGCGCGCATCACGGATAATCCCCGCGAGGCGCAGAAGCTCTTTCACGCATTAAGCCGCGCGCTTGCGCCGAAAAAAATCCGCATATTCCTCTGCTCATCGCATAAATCGTTTCTGGAAACGCCGCGCTCCCGGCCCGCATCGGTGCGCGGCAGGCAGGGGCTTTTTCTCTCCGATCTTGCCGCAGTGCCGCTTGCCGTCGTCCGCGACCAGACGGGCGTACGCACGGCGGCCTCGCTTGCGGATCACTCATCTCTTCTTGCCCAATACCAGCGCGATATACGCATAGACGACATCTATATCATGCCGGAGGAATACGCTCTGCATAGGGGCGCGATCACTGATGCCATGAAAAAACATCGCGTCCTTGCGCCATCGGAGATTATTCTTGACTCGGAGTGATTGACATACCACCGCATATTCGATACCATCGGACACATCACGTTCTTACATACTGTTCGTCCAGAAAAGGAGGGGAGGAAATGACACCAAAAATGTGCGATCAATTAAGCGTAGGACTCTTTATCCGAAGGGGGCGCGAGATTGCCGTCATATTCAGGAAAAATTATCCACAGGCCTATGCTCTGCCGGCAGGACATCTTGATGGCAAATCATTTTATAATGCGGCCATCAAAGAGGCAAGGGAGGAAGTTGGCATCGCGATTGAGGAGCAAATTCTGGTCCACGAAGGTAGCTTTCAAAATCCCTGCGGACGCAGCACCGGTACGGGATTCCATTCGTGGCGGGTGTACGAACCTCTTGCGTGGCAAGGTACTCTGTGCGCGGGCTCTGATGCCGCCAAAGCAATATGGATGAATATCTCGGAGCTCCGCGAAAAAGCGCATATGACACGCGCAGTCGCGTGCCAACTCAACATATACCCTGAAGACCTTGCGCACTCAACGCCGCTCATCGTCAATCACCCGTGGTGGAAGAAGTATCCGGGACTTGAACCGGTGTGGTATATCATCCTCAACCGAATGGGCTTGCTCTTTGCCCCGCTTCCGCCCCCGTAGCAACCGACGGCCCGCTCTCGCGGGTCGTACTCTTTTGTGCTATCATCGTCCCGATGCGGATTCTGTCAATAGAAACAAGTTGTGATGAGACCGCGATTGCAATCGCGGATTTTAAGCGCGGGAAAAACGGCGTCTCCGTGCGCGTGCTGTCGCATCTCATCTCCTCGCAGACAAAATTGCATGCAAAGTTCGGCGGCGTCGTACCCAATCTTGCGCGCCGCGAGCATGAAAAAAATCTCGGGCCTAGGCTCCGTACGGCTTTACGAGAATCAGGAAGCAAGAA
>CAZYED010000072.1:0-4189 GCA_964646295.1 uncultured Candidatus Saccharibacteria bacterium
AGAAAGCGTCGATAATAATCCTGGAAGTCCGAGCACATGATCTCCATGCCAATGCGAGATAAGAATTTTTGTAATTTTAGTTATGCTTTCTTTAAAGAGTTTGAACTGTCGCTGCGTGCCTTCTCCACAATCTACTAAAATTCCTTCGCCAAGATATTTTATGAAGTAAAAGGCGCGCCCGAACGGTATGAAGCGTATAAACTTCTCACGGACAAGCTTTTCTGATTTCAAGCGCGGACTCACGCGGACATTTCAAAACGCGGACATCCGCAGACTGCTGTTTATGGTACGCGTGGAGGGCGAGTCGCTCTGGCCGCATTTGGTCCCGGGCAGGCGGTATGTCGCGAGTGCGCTTGCATGCCCCCGGATCGGGGATTTTGCAGTCTTCCGAAACCCTAGAGATACAAATCGCGTTTTCGTAAAGAGCATACGAGAGATTAGCGCAGATGGTTATGTCATGGCAAGTACGGTATCGTGGGGATCGTCCAGTACTGACTTTGGCATTGTGCCTCGTGAGCTTGTATTGGGTAAGATTTTAAATCATCGTGAAGGAAGAAATTGAAAAAGCGCTTGCGGAGATCCGTCCGTACATTGCACAGCATCTGGGCGATATTGAGTTCGTGAGGTTTGAAGAGGGGACGGCGTACGTGAAAATGCTCGGCACATGTACGCATTGCCCGCTTTCGGAGATCACGCTCAAGGCTGGCGTGGAGGAATTGCTGAAAGAGCGGGTGCGGGGCGTTGATCGGGTAGAAGCAATCTAGCGACATGCAACAAGCGATATGCGACAGGGGTAATATTGCAAAACATGTCTCTTGTCTCGTGTCGCTTGTCACTCATAGTATGAAAGAACATCAACCGACTACAAAACAAATTGTTGCGTTTGCCGTAGTATTGAGCTTCATCGTCTCCATGATCGGGACGGTGTTGTCGCTTAGCGTTTTCGGATCGCTTTTCGGAGTGGGGGAGACCACAAGCGGGCCGTTTTTGTTTAATCGACCGAAGATTCTGGAGCGTATCATAGAAAAGCCCGCAGACCGCCTGCTCGGACAAGAAGAGCTGATCGTCAAAGCAGTGGAGGAGGTATCGCCCGCGGTGGTCAGTATTATCGCAAGCAAAGACGTACCGGTGCTTGAGCAGTACTATACGAACCCATTCGGCGGAGATCCATTCTTCCAGCAGTTTTTCGGGGGCGAGTTTCAGGTTCCTCAGTACCGGCAAAAGGGTACGGAGCGGAGAGAGATTTCTTCAGGATCAGGATTTATTGTGTCGCCCGACGGGCTTGTGATGACCAATAAGCACGTGGTGGCCGACACTGAGGCTGAGTTTACGGTGCTTATGAATGACGGCAGTAAAAAACCCGCCCGCGTACTTGCGCGCGATCCTGTGCATGACCTTGCGATTTTAAAAATAGAGGGGACGGATCTGCCGACTGCGCGCTTTGGCGACTCATCTCGCATCAGGATCGGGCAGACCGCGATCGCGATCGGGAACGCGCTCGGCCAATTTCGCAATACGGTTTCCGTCGGCGTGGTGTCGGGACTTGAGCGGTCTATCGTCGCGGGTGGAGGCGGCGCGGCGGCCGAAAACCTGGAAGAACTGATCCAGACGGATGCGGCGATCAATCCGGGCAATTCGGGCGGGCCGCTCATCAATATATATGGCGAGGTGATCGGGATCAATACTGCGGTTGCAGAGGGCGCGGAAAACATCGGATTTGCGATTCCATCCAACCGCATTCAGCGGGATGTGGCGAGCGTCGCGGCGCACGGCAAGATCATACGTCCGTATCTTGGCATACGGTACACGCTGATTACCAAAGAGATCGCCGAAAAAGAAAAGCTCGGCCGCGATTATGGCGCATGGCTGATGAAAAGCGCCGACGGCCCCGCGATCACTGCGGGAAGTCCTGCGGAAAAAGCGGGGCTGAAAGAAGGAGATATCGTGCTTGCAATTGCGGATGCTCGGATTGATCCATCCCATACGCTGGCGTCTCTCATAGAGCAATATCAGGTCGGCGACGAAGTGGCGCTCACGGTTTTCCGTGACGGTAAAGAGCTTGAGGTCAAAGTGAAGCTTGAAGAGCGCAAATAGGCGGGAGGAAGGATGTGAAGAGAGTTCGGTCTCATACCCTCCGGCCTGACGGTCAGAGGGCGTCCTGTTACCTTGACGGCGGCTTCAAAAGTTTTATAATGAAGCCAGACTTAGCCTCAGTTTTATTTAAAAAACGTATCAGCGAACAAGCGATGCCCCCATATAATCAATTCACCATCAAAGCCCAGGAAGTGCTCAAAAAAGCGCATGATTTGGCGTTGGAGCGCTCGCACCAGCAGATAGACGTCCTGCATCTTCTGACATCCCTCTCTTTGCAGGAAGAGGGGACGGTAGACGCTTTGCTTGAAAAACTTGAAGTGGACATTCCGTCATTTGCGGACAAACTGCTTGAGACGCTGGATGCTTTGCCGCGCGGCACGATGATTGCAACTCCGCTCGGACAGGTGTATCTCACGCAGGATCTGGCAAAAGCGATTGAGCAGGCGCATCGCGAGGCGGCTACTCTCAAAGACGAGTTTATTTCAACCGAGCACTTGTTTTTGGCACTGCTTGAAATCCCGTCCCGCGCAAAAGAACTTCTTGCACAGCAGGGTATGAGCAAGGAATTGGCGCTTCGCGCTCTTGCCGAGCTTCGCGGCGGCCAGCGCATCACGGATCCGGAGCCCGAAACCAAGTACAATGTGCTTGAAAAATACGCACGCAATCTTACGCGTCTTGCACGTCAGGAAAAGCTTGATCCGGTGATCGGGCGCTCCACCGAGATTCGCCGCGTCATGGAAGTGCTTTCGCGCAGGACGAAAAATAACCCCGTGCTCATCGGAGAGGCCGGAGTCGGCAAGACCGCGATCGTGGAGGGCCTCGCTACTCGGATCGTGTCGGGCGACGTGCCGGAGACTCTGAAAAACAAGGACTTGATTTCCATTGATATCGCGGCGATTGTCGCGGGTACCAAATATCGCGGCGAATTTGAAGACCGTCTCAAAGCGATTGTCCGCGAGATCCAGCGCGGAGAGGGCAAATACATCATTTTCATTGATGAACTGCATACTCTCGTCGGGGCCGGAGGAGCGGAGGGCGCGATTGACGCGTCCAATATGCTCAAGCCCGCTCTTGCGCGCGGAGAACTGCATGCGATTGGCGCTACCACGCTTCGCGAGTACCAGCGCCATATTGAGCGGGATCCGGCGCTCGCGCGGCGATTCCAGCCGGTGTATGTGGATGAGCCGACTGTAGAGGATACGATCGGAATACTGCGCGGACTGAAAGCGAAGTATGAGGCGCACCACGGGCTCAAAATCACCGATGCGGCACTTACGGCCGCGGCGCATCTTTCGTCGCGCTATATCACTGACCGCTTTTTACCGGATAAAGCCGTGGATCTCATGGATGAGGCCGCGTCGTCCCTGCGGCTTGAGATGGACTCACTGCCAAAAGAGCTTGATGAGACGCGCCGTGCGGTCATGCAGCGCGAGATTGAGCGCGAGGCTCTCAAAAAAGAGACAGATAAGAAGTCCAAAGACCGTCTGAAGAAACTGGATAAAGAAATCGCCGATCTGCAGGCAAGCACCGCCCAGCTTGAAGACGCATGGAAAAAAGAAAAAGAGCTGATCACGAATGTCCGCACCTCCAAGCAAGAGCTTGATGCGGCGCGGCAGGAGGCGGATATCGCCGAGCGCGCGGGCGAATTTGGTAAAGTCGCGGAACTGCGCTACGGCAAAATACCCGAGGGCGAGAAGCGTCTGTACGATGCGGAGGACGGCCTGAAAAAGCTCCAGGACTCGCGCAACGTCGCGCGGGGCGAAGTGACGGAAGAAGATATCGCGTCCGTCGTCGCGCGCTGGACGGGTGTCCCGGCGATGAAAATTCTTGAGACCGAGGCCGCGCGTCTGATGAAGATTGAAGACGAGCTGAAACGCCGCGTCGTGGGGCAGGACGAAGCAATTGAGAAGATTGCTCACGCCGTGCGCCGCTCGCGCGCGGGGATCAGCGAAGAAAACCGTCCGATAGGATCGTTTATGTTCCTCGGCCCCACCGGAGTCGGCAAGCCCGAGCTTGCAAAAGCGCTTGCAGAGTTTCTCTTTACTGATGAGAAGTCGCTCATCCGCGGGGATATGTCCGAATACATGGAGGGGCA
>CAZYED010000073.1:0-3984 GCA_964646295.1 uncultured Candidatus Saccharibacteria bacterium
GACTGCGGCAGCACCTGGATTGCCGCGCGCGCCTCCATCCGTATAGATGATTACTTTATTCGTATTATTCATTGCCGTAATGCTTCCAAACCGGGAAGTTTTTCGCCCGCAAGAAATGCAAGCATAGCGCCTCCTCCCATGGATAGATGGCTGAATTGCTTGTCTGTACGGTGCCGCACAAGAGCCGCCAGCGTATCGCCCCCGCCCGCCACGGTAAATCCTTTGTTGTTTTTCATGGCTCCGGCGATTGCGAGCGTCCCGCGGGAAAACTCCTCTATTTCGGCAAGGCCCATCGGGCCGTTCCAAACTACGGTGCGCGCACGAGCAATGCGCTCCGCAAAAGACGCGCATGTCTCGGGACCCATATCTACGATGTACTCATCGTCTTTCACGTCATCGGGCGCTGTCACGCGGCATTGTGCGCCCGCTTCAAGTCCGTCCGCCGCCAAGACATCGGATGGCAGGTAAAGTTTTTTTGAATGCAGGAGCGTATACGGCACACGGCTTTGAGGCTCGGCGGTTGATTTGCCTACGCCAAATCCACGGAGAGCAAAAAGGGTGTTGGCAAGCGCTCCCCCGATAAGCACCTCGTCGGCATCGCGGACAAAGCGCCTGATCAGCGGAAGCTTGGTCTCAATCTTGGCGCCTCCAAGCACTGCGACAAACGGACGCTTCGGATTTGCCGCCAGATGCGCAAGCGCTTTGATTTCGCTTTCAAGATGCAATCCCGCATAGGCGGGAAGCATCGCCGGCAATGCGCTCATAGACGCATGTGCGCGGTGACAGTTGGCAAAAGCTTCGTTGACGTAAAGATTGCCCCAGCGCGCGAGACCCATAGCAAAAGCACGACTATTTTTTTCCTCGCCCGGCCAGAAGCGAACATTTTCAAAAAGCAGGATGTCTGATGCCGTTTTGTATTTTGCCAACGCTTCCGCGGCAAAAGGGTTCTGTACTAAAAGCACGCGGCGATCCAGAAGTTTGGCAAGCGCGCGCCCCATAGGCGCCAAGCTCAACGCGGGATCATAGGCGCCATGTGGCCTCCCAAGATGTGCTATGATCCTGACCCGTGCTCCTGCGCGATCCAAAGCCCGCAGAGTCGGCACAACCCCCTCAATACGCGAACTGTCCGCTATCTCGCCATTAGTCAATGTCACGTCAAAATCCGCCCGTACGATTACCGGCGTCCCTTTTGGTATATGTATACTTTTGATGGTCGGCGCTGTCCCGTAACTTTCTGTCATATGATTAGACCTACTGCATAATAATTTTCGTAGCGAAATTATGATTTTTCGAGCGAAAACAATGAAGCGCGAGGAGGTGAATACAGCGTATTCATTGACGAGCGGTGAATTGTTTGCAGCCGAAAAATCATCATTGGAGCAGAAAGGTTATTGTGCAGTAGGTCTAGTTTTTATCATAACCCAGCTGTGTTATAATGTCATCTGTATGACAGATCGGGACAGCGAAAAAAAACATATCATCATCGTCGGCGCAGGGTTCGGGGGATTGCGGACGGCTTTGACGCTTGCGCGGCATGCACCCCGCAAGACGGAGTACGAGATCATCCTCGTTGATCGCCATCGCCACCACATCTATACGCCCGCCCTCTATGAAGTCGCGGCAATCCCCCGCGAGTATTTCAATGACAAATCTCTGGTCTCGTCCATCCTGATCCCGATCTCCGAGATCATACAGGGACTGCCTATCAGATTTATCCCGGATGAGGTCATCGGGCATGACGCCGCAGATCAGTCGCTGATCCTGCGTGACTGCGGCAAGCTTCCGTACGAATATCTGGTCCTGGCGCTCGGGTCGGAGACAAACTATTTCAATATCCCCGGCCTTGCGGAGGCGAGCCTCCCGCTCAAGACATGCGATGATGCCTCTCTCCTGCGCAACAAAATTGAGACAGCACTCAAAGAAAAGCCGTCGCTCAAGATTGTCGTCGGGGGAGCCGGAGCATCGGGTGTGGAGCTCATTGCCGAGCTCGTCAACTTCACCTGCGTGCTCAAAGAAAAGATCGTCGCCCTGCCCCATGTATGCGATGTTACGTTTTTCCTGGCGGAGGCGTCACCGGAGATACTCCCCGGATTTGATCCGTGGGTCGTCACCCGCGCGCGCAAAAGACTCCAGAGCCTCGGCATTGTCATCAAGGCAGGCTCCCCTATCACGCGCGCGGACACGCGCACTGTCTTTTTTGCGGACGGCGCCGAGCAGGAGTTTGACGTCCTGATCTGGACGGGCGGCGTCAAAGGCCCGTCGGTATTTACAAAGCTCAATCTCCCTCTCTCGCCCAAAGGGACTCTTGTAGTCGGGCCGGATCTGCGGGTGAGAGATGTGCATGCGCATATCTTTGCGGTAGGCGACAATGCCTGGTTTGAAAATCCCGAAACAAAAAAACCGCTCCCATGGAACGCGCCTGCGGCCGAAGACGAAGGGCGGCATGTGGCGTATGAGATCCTTGGTGCGATCCGAGGCGCCAAACCCCGCGCCTTTCAGCCGCGCAAGCGCTATCCTTTTATTTTGGCCGTCGGCGGCAAATACGCGCTTGCGGATCTCGTCTTTGTGCACATTGAGGGTGTAGCCGGATGGTGCATCAAGCATCTCGTAGCACTACGGTACTTTTGCTTCATTCTGCCATGGCCACGCGCATTGCGACTCTGGTGGAAAGACGTCACGCTGTATAGCTCTAACGATTGAAGCTTGTTTTGAGACAAGCTCTATACTTCGCAGGCATTTCGGACGATCATGCCGAATTTTTCGGCATTGAGGCCAGCACTCCCCACGAGCGCTCCGTCCATATGGCCCGCTAAAAAAATCGTGGCGATATTCTCCGGACTGACGGAGCCTCCGTAGATGATGCGTACTGTTTTTGCGATCTGCTGGTCGTAGATATCTGCGACTACTTTTTCAATCGCAAGGCGCGCCCGAAACATCATATCCGGCGTGCAAGACCCATTGGCCCCGGATGTCGTGGAAATCGCCCATACGGGCTCATAGGTGATAATAAGATTTTTAAGAAGCGTCTTTTTGATCCCTACAAGCGCCGAGCGCACCTGCGCGCCTACGACCGCCGGAATCTCACCGCCGCTCCGCTCGCGCTCTCCGACACACAAGATGGCCGTCATACTTCCCTCAAGTACTGCCTGAATTTTTTTGCGCACCATATCGTCCGTCTCGCCGGATGCGATCCTCCGCTCCGAGTGGCCGATAATCACATATTTTGCACCGGCGTCTTTGAGCTGGCGCACCGATACCTCGCCGGTGTATGCCCCGCTTTCCTCCCAAAAGACATCCTGCGCGCCGAGTGAGGATACCGTCAGCACCGATGCCACTTCGCGCAAAAAAGGGTAGGGAGGCGCCAACACCACATCAAGACCTTTGGCCGATGCGATCTCCTGCTCGCACTCGCGCGCCAGTACGACCGCGCGGGCGGACGTGTCGGGATTCATCTTCCAGTTGGCGATGATGATTTTTTTCATACTACACTTTTATATCCCTTAAGAATGCGGCCGCGTCTTCGGGCGCGATGGCGGATATCTCAATACCGGTACCGATCTCAAATCCGGCCCAGATCGCCGTCTTGGGAATAATCTCAATATGCCAGTGGTAGTGGCCGAATTCCTCCTTCCCCGCCCCGACCGGCGCCGTATGGAAGAAAAAATTGTAATCAGGATCCTTGAGTCCGCCCGCAAGCTTGGCAAGCGATATGCGCAGAGCATCGGCCACGGACACGCGCTCCTCGGCAACTACTTCCTCAAATCGCGCGCGGTGCTTTTTGGGAAATATGCGCAGTTCAAACGCGGTTTTAGACGCGTAAGGCGCAAGCACCAGACAATAGTCATTTTCATAGATGAGACGCTCGCCCGCTTTGCGCTCATATGCGATCATCGCGCAATGGACACATGCGGTGTGCCGATGGAAGTAATCCGCCGATCCGCGAATACTCCGCGCGACATCCGGCGGGACGACCGGTAACGCAAT
>CAZYED010000074.1:0-3763 GCA_964646295.1 uncultured Candidatus Saccharibacteria bacterium
GGCGACGGTAATCCCTGCCATGGAGAGCATAGTCATCGCGGCGATCGCGACGCCGTACAGCCCTGCCGCCGTAAATGCCGTGAGCATGCCTGCAGTGATGATGATGATTGGCAGTGCCACTGACTCAAGCGAAAACGCAAGGCCGATGATGATATTAGTGCCGTGTCCGGTGAGTGATGCGCGCGCGATGGACTTCACGGGGCGGAAGCTTTTTGACGTATAGTATTCCGTCGCGACCATCATGAGCGCGGTGACACCGATGCCTGCAAGCGATGCGATAAAAAACGGATTGACGAGCGGCCGCGCAAGGAGAGACGCAAAAAGCGGCCAGAGGGCGGCGAGCGCCAATACGGATGAGGCAAGAAGTCCTCGGTAGAGTCCGCGCATGATGCCGGATTCTTTTTTGACGCGGACGACGAGCGTGCCTGCGATGGATGCCAAGATTGAGATGCCGCCGATTGCAAGCGGCAGGAGTGTCATTGTGTCGTTGCCGGGCGAGAGGAGCGATCCCAAAAGCATCGCCGCGATTGCGGTAACGGCGTACGTCTCAAAAAGATCGGCCGCCATGCCGGCACAGTCGCCGACATTATCGCCGACGTTGTCCGCGATGACTGCGGGATTGCGCGGATCGTCTTCGGGGATGCCGGCCTCTACTTTGCCGACGAGATCGGCTCCGACGTCAGCGCCTTTGGTATAGATGCCGCCGCCGAGGCGCGCGAATACCGAGATCAGTGATCCTCCGAACGCAAGGCCGATGAGCGGCGTGACGCTTTGTGCGATGTAATAAAAAAGACTGACGGAAAAAAGTCCGAGTCCGACGACGAGGAAGCCGGTGACCGATCCTCCGAGGAATGCGACGCGAAATGCTTTGGAGAGGCCGGACTTCGCCGCTTCAGCCGTCCGGACATTGGCATCCACCGATGTCATCATGCCGACATACCCTGCGACGGCTGACGCAATAGCGCCTATGAGAAAACCTATGGCGGTCATGCCGTCAAGCGCGATCCAGAGAAGCGGTGCCACGATGACAGCTACCGCGCCGACAGTCAGATTTTGGCGCTTGAGATACGCGCGGGAGCCTTCTTTGATGGCGCCCGATATCTCAAGCTGTGCGCCGCCGCCGGTCGGATACTGCCGGATCACGTACAGCAGGATCAGCGCAAACACGATGGAGACAAGCGATGAAATGATGGGAAAGAGAATCATAAATGAAAAGTCAAAATTCAAAGCGCAAAGGGTAAAAGTAAGATGTTGCTTTGCGACCGTTTTTAATTTTGCCTTGTCGTTTTGCCTTTTTAATTTGCGGCTTCCTCCGTCGCAATATCGGCAACGGTCTGCGTGGGTTCAGGTTCTTCTGCTCCCTCCGCGACGGGCGCGCGTACGTCAATCTTCCATCCGGTCAGTTTTGCCGCAAGGCGCACGTTCTGGCCCCGCTTGCCGATCGCAAGCGAAAGCTGATCATCCGGTACGGTGACGCGCGCTTCGCGCCGCCGCTCGTCAAGTTCCACACTGATAACTTTGGCGGGCGAGAGCGAGTTTGCGATCAGTTCTTTGGGGTCATCAGACCAGCTGATGATGTCAATTTTTTCTCCGCCGAGTTCCTGGATGACGGTAGACACGCGCACGCCTTTTTGTCCCACGAGCGATCCCACGGGATCTACGCCGCCTTCATGCGAGAGTGCCGCGATCTTTGAGCGCGAGCCGGGCTCGCGGGCGACCGCTTTGATTTCCACGGCGCCGGATGCGATTTCCGGCGCTTCAAGCTCAAAAAGTTTGCGCAAAAGCCGTGGGTTTGCGCGCGAGAGAAAGACTCCCGGCCCCCGCGGGTTTTTTTCCACAAGCGCGATCAAGACTTTGACGCGCTCGCCGATCCGGTAGCGCTCGCCGGGGATCTGCTCCTCGGGAGGCAGGACTCCGGCACTGCGCCCGATGTCTATATAGACGTTGCGGCCCTCCATGCGCTGTACCAGGCCGCTTACGATCTCGCCTTCTTTGTCTTTGTACTCGTCAAATACGGCTTCGCGTTCCGCTTCGCGGATACGCTGGAGAATGACCTGTTTTGCGGTTTGCGCCGCAATACGTCCGTATCCGGCTACTTCATCGTACGGCATGGGAAATGTCAACTCCATACCCGGTTCCACGTCGGGCTTGATCTTTTTTGCATCCTCTACCATGAGATGCTTTTCGGGATTGAAGCGGACCTTTTTTCCCGCCGAAACCTCCTCATCTTCCTGTTCAAACTGATGGCGTCTGCCGGTACTTGGTATCTCCGGTACAGACTCCTCGCCCTCTTCTTCTTCGGGCTTGATCATGGTTTCATCCACGACGATTTTGACCTGCGTCATGGCAACCTTGCCGGTATCGGGATCAAGACTCGCGCGTATGATCTGACCGCGCTTGCCGTAGTCGCGCTTGTACGCGGCGGCGAGCGCCATTTCAATGGTGGCGAATATCTTCTCGCGCGGTATTCCTTTTTCCTCCGCGATCTGCTGGATTGCGGAGGTGAATGATTTGAGATCCATAGTGTTCACAAAAATTGCCCCGTCGGTACGGGACATTCAGCACTTATCAGCATACGCCGCAAGGCGGCGTATTGTCAAGTTAGGAAGGACATCACTATGTTTGAAGAGGAACCGTATCAACTCCAGATTGTAGATGGCGTGTCGATGATCCTCTGCGCGACTACCAACTTCTCCCCCCCGGCGAATACACGGCGATTGTCGGTTGTACACAGCAGACGCGATCCAGCGCCTGAATGTACGGTGGATTGCCTACGGCTGACGGGTCGCCGCCGACAGTTTCCATGGCAAAATGCGCGATGAGTATATAGTCGGTTCCGTTAGAATTATACAAGTATCCGGTTCCTCCTTCATCGTACCGTGGATCTCGCGGGAGCGTAGGAATATATGCAGGTGCGAGTCCGACGATGTAATTATCGTTGTTGCCGTAGGCGGGCGGATGACCGCTCCATTGGCCGGATCCCTGCGAACCGAGAGGATATGAGCCATTTGCGTCATAATAAAACTCAAGGGCTTTTTGGATTTCTTTAAAATCGACAATGCGCCGCGCATCGCGCGCTTTTGCCCGCGCCGAATTGACTGACGTCAACACAATGCTGGAAAGCAACCCTATAATGGAGATGACTACTAAAAGTTCTATGAGCGTAAACCCCTCCTTTTGTCTTTGTATATCCATAGCATTTACAATTTACCGCGGCAGTTGGGTCCCCGATCGTAGGCCACTTGTAGGCGTATCACGGAGGATTTCCTGTGCAGAAGGCAGAGACGGGCCACTACCACGGAAAAAGAAGAACAGTGAGACAGTGAGAAATACAGCCGCAACAGCAATCAACACATAACTCGCCTGTCTCGCATCGCGTATCCTGCCTCCGGACATCCGCATCACAAGCCGCACCATGGCGCCGTACTCGCGGCCGTAGGGGTCTGTCGCGGGCTGTGGCACCACGGGCTTAAACGCCTCCGGCCTCTGCTGTTTATATTGCTCAAGTAAATCCATATTTTGAACTCTTACACACACTTCAATGATTCTATCCCCCCCCCAGCTATTGCGCAAGTAGAGGATATACACAGGGTTCAAATGTCTTTTCTATTGAGGCTTAACCTCAATAGAGGGATGTGGCGGGGTGATTTGGAATGGGGTGCCCGGGGTGATACTGCCTGCCAGGATGCCATCGGTGACACTTTTTTCCACATGGTCCTGGATCCAGCGTTGCATGGGGCGCGCGCCGAACTTGGGGTCAAAG
>CAZYED010000075.1:0-3485 GCA_964646295.1 uncultured Candidatus Saccharibacteria bacterium
CTTCCCCATGGCTCCGAATGTTTCAGAACGCCAGAACATGGTGCCTGGAACACCGGGCTTAGGACAATGTCTCAAAGCTGATCCCGACCCCTTGCGTAGCGATACGTGAGGGGTCTTTTCATAAAAGGAACGGCAAGGACGGGACGGGATTCATTTTCCCCAGACCCATTTTTCTGCGGTGTGGATAAGGTATCAGGAAAAATGTGGTATACTTTTTGCATGAATCAAAAGAAACTCATGCGTATCTTGATCATCGTAATAGCCGCGATGCTTTTGGGAGCCCTTGCGTCCGAGCGCGCGGCGCTTCCTCGCAAAAGCGATGATCTTACGGGGCTCATCCGGGATTGTCCGGAGCATTGGTATATCAATCATATGCCCATGATGATGGACGCGCCTGACGCCCCTCGTACCGTGTCGGACGAGTATTTCGTGTACAAGGGCATGCGCCGCGAGCTCATGGAGTTTGATATGCCGTGGATGGAAAGATACTGCTCTCAAACGCCTGAATACCTGTACTGATGATTGATACACACAGAGGGATCATCGGTCTTATACCCATCGTCATTATTTTTTTTCTGACCGCAGGAGCGGCCCTGTATTTTGCCGGGACTTCTCTTGAGATCGTGCCGCCGCCCGGGCGTGTGTGGTCCGGCGCATGTACGGAGGAAGCCATGCAGTGTCCGGACGGGAGCTTTGTGGGCCGCACGGGGCCGAAATGCGAATTTATGCCCTGCCCCGATGCGGGATATCTGCCTCCGGGCGGAGGTTCGGGAGCACCTTCAAATACAGTCGGCAGGCAGTGCAACGGCTCTTCCGATACGACCTGTGGAGGGGCGTACGAATGCGTGCAAGGATGCGGGCCTCCGGTGGTGCGCCCTGATACACCACCGCCTGCTTACTACTGTCAGCTGAAAGGATACCAGCGGCCATGCCCCATCTGTCTTGCCGAAGATACTCTGATTGCAACTCCGTCGGGCGAAGTCGCCGTACAGAATATAGGTGAGGGCATGACGGTATGGACTGCCGATGCATCGGGCGCGCGCGTTGCGGCAAAAATCCTTGAAGTGTCGCGCACGCCGGTGCCGTCTACTCATCGCGTCGTGCATCTGGTACTTGAAGACGGACGGGCACTCTTTGTCTCACCAGGGCATCCCACGGCAGACAGCCGCACCATGGGCGATCTCAAATCAGGTGATACGATAGACGGCTCGCGCGTCGTAGCTACGGAGCTCGTGCCATACAGCAAAGGCTTCACATACGATCTGCTTCCCAAAGGCGACACAGGATTCTACTGGGCAGACGGAATCCTCATCGGAAGCACGCTTTCGCAAGATCGATAGTAAGTCGAGAATCAATACAGACAAACCAAAAACAAGCCCCGATAATCGGGGCTTGTTTATGTGTAGTGTGGACCTACGGGGAATCGGACCCCGATACCGCGAATGCCATTCGCGTGCTTTACCACTAAGCTATAGGCCCGTTGTATTTTCTTCAGTGTCGGAGTTCTTGATCCTCTTACTAAATACGAAAAGATAGAGGAGTTCAAGGATGCCGAATGTGTTGACGATGAGGAGTACGATAAACCACTTTTTGTGCTCGGATCGTGCGGCGCGCCAGAGCGCCATGCCTTTCCAGATAAAAGACCACGCAAGCAGGAGGAGGAATAGAATAATTCCGAAGATATTGTATGTATCGGCTTGTAGGGGATTAAATCGCAAAGCTTCTTGTAAAAAATTTAGCATATCTTTGAAATAGAGAATAATCTTGGTGCCCCCACTCCGAATCGAACGGAGATCTATTCCTTAGGACGGAATTGTTCTATCCGTTGAACTATGGGGGCATGGCCCCTCGCGGGCGCATTTTCCCGATCTTGCGCCTTGTCCCTTGGGGCAGGGACGGGATGTATGGTATCATATTCGCATGTCTGAAACAAACTATGAAGCGCATATCATTTCCACGGTAAAGAAGGTGATGCCGGGCGTGGTGAGTATCGTCGTGGGCAAGGATTATGACGAAATTTTGCGCGAGCGGCCGTATGAGCTGATGATGCCGCATGGCGATCATATGGATCTGCCGCCGCCGGAGGAAGAACTGCCCCATACGCCCGGGGGCAAGATCCGTGTCGGCGGAGGGTCGGGGTTTGTTGTGGATGCCGACGGTCTCGTGGTGACCAATAAGCATGTGGTGCGGGATCCTGCGGCCGAATACATGGTAGTAACTCCCTCGGAGGATTCGTATCCTGCGCGCGTGCTTGCGCGCGATCCGCTCAACGACGTGGCGATCTTGAAAGTGGAAGCGGACGGCCTGCCGGTGATTTCACTGGGAGATTCGGATCATATTGAACTCGGGCAATCGGTCTTGGCCGTCGGTACGGCGCTCGGGGAGTTTCAAAATACGGTTTCCTGTGGTATCGTCTCGGGGCTTTCGCGCAGAATCACCGCGATGACGGACGCCGAAGGGCATTCGGAGCGCCTGCGCGGGCTGATCCAGACGGATGCGGCGATCAATCCGGGCAATTCGGGCGGCCCCTTGATCAATCTCAAGGGCGAAGCCATAGGCATCAATGCGGCGGTGGTATTTGGCGCGCAGAATATCGGCTTTGCGATCCCGATCAATAAAGCGCGGCGCGATCTTGCGGAGTTGAAAAAATACGGCAGGATACGGACGCCGTTTCTTGGCGTGCGCTATATCCTGCTGAATCCGATGCTACAGAAGCGATTTCGCCTGCCGGTACAGCGCGGGGCGTTTGTCCTGCGCGAGGGCGTACAGGATCGCCCGGCCGTGGTACCCGGATCCGCCGCGGATCACGCGGGCATCAAGGAAGCGGATATCATTGTGGAACTCAATGCAAGAGTGATTGATGAAAAGACGGGACTTGAAGACATTTTGGAGAATGTGCCGCTCGGAGATAAGATTACGATAAAAATCCTGCGCGCCGGTATTGAGCATATGCTCACGCTTGTCGCCGAGGAACGGACTCTGCACGCATAAGCGCTATTATATATATGCAATATCAAAAATGCCCCGATCCGCCCGTTGGCGAAGATGCGGGGCATTTTGAATTGCGATTTCTTATAGTACGGAGCGGATCTTCGCTATAATCTCATCAAGCGAGAAGTTGACTTTCACGAGATAGTCTAGCGCGCCGAGACGCTGGGCCTCTTCAAAATTGGATTCGCGGGAGAGATTGGAAAGCACGATGACTTTGACTGCGGGGCCTCCTTCGCTTCTGCGGATTTTGCGCAGTGCTTCCAGACCGTTCTCATCCGGAAGTAGGAGATCGAGCAGGATGACGTCCGGTTTGGTCTCCTGGAATTTTGTCAGGCCTTCGCCGCCGGTTTTGGCGATGATGACTTCAAACCCCGCCCGATCAAGGGCGCGCATCAAAAGTTCGCCCATGAAGACATCGTCTTCTATGATCAGGACTTTGGTTTTTGCCTCTTCGGTCGCGGCCATAGAGGAAGTATACCATGAACCGCCTTTGC
>CAZYED010000076.1:0-3386 GCA_964646295.1 uncultured Candidatus Saccharibacteria bacterium
TTCCCCCGGAAATATCTGTCGTACTGGGGCACGCCGGTAATCTCAATGCCGCGCGCAGGAAAATCTCCGAGATTCACCGCCTGATCCTTGAGATACTCCGTATGCACCAGCAGGCGATCGGGGTGTACCCGAAGCAGAGTCTTACTGAAGAGATTGTCCCACGACAGCACCATTCCGGCGGTTTTGATGCCCTGCCGTTTCGCTTCTTTCAAAAACGGATAGTCGCCGCCGATCATAGCGGGCGCAAATACGAGATCGGGACGCCAGTGCGCAAGAACGGCGGCCGCGGCAGAATGCGGTATCAAAAAGTATGCGCGCCGCACGAGCATGCGCCACCGACGGAAGCGCCCCAAAACCCAGCAGGCGCGTCTTGCGATAAATACGGCGTAGCGTACGAGCACGACCCTGCGCGCCCCACGCCTGGTAAGCTCCGTGAATTGAAGCATCTCCTCGGTGCGGGAGTGGATGCTTGCAGTCTCCACAAAAAGAAATACGTCTTCAACCCAGGTACGCACGTCAGGCAGAGCCTCTATACGGGTACGGGGCGCTGAAAATTCGCTCCGATAGTACGCAAGTCTCCGCGGCGGCACCAGCAAAACAATATACGCGCCCGACGCGCGCAATTGCCTGTACGCATCCGTCCGCAAAAAATTGCGGGAGAAAAAATTGGTCGTGACGGGTATGAGTATAGTTTTCATCGTAATCCAAGAAATGATATGAGTTCATGCGCGAGGCGCTCGCCCGCGCGGCCGTCGGCATGCGAAAACCAAAGCGCGCGCGCGGCCGCGCGACCTTCCGATCCGCTGGCGGGATTTTTGAGATAAGCCGCGATCGCATCCAGCAGTTTTTCTTTCGTATCCGCATATGTGACGCCGCCGCATGCCACAAGTTTTTTGATGTGATTGTCGCGATACCGCCACACTCCCTCAAAAAAATGCCGCGGCGTAGGGTATATGTCGGCCATGATCGCGGGCTTGTCAAAAAACATCGCATCAAGCGCAATACTGGTAGGGCCGGTCACGACGACATCGGCGTATGAAAGCTCGCGCATGAGCATCGCGTCATCCTCCGGCC
The DNA here is from genome assembly GCA_964646295.1 of uncultured Candidatus Saccharibacteria bacterium. GTDB lineage: Bacteria > Patescibacteriota > Minisyncoccia > Sungbacterales > HO2-52-23 > 2-02-FULL-52-23. The sequence continues at coordinate 1,075 of CAZYED010000076.1, forward strand.
TGATCTCCCGATCCCCCACCTCACCCTCCTTAAACGCCTGTCCGGGCCGGTCATAGGCCATATGGGACGGTTTGGCAAAATTCTCAAGACGCACGCCTTTCTCGGGCGGAAACCGCACCAAGATATTCGCAGAAAGACCCGCAAGAATTCCCATGATGTATTGATCCATGTCATTGACGCGGATCAGAGCATCGCTGACGGGTGCATACAGGATCAGTTTTTTTGCAGGATCAAGACCGAATGACGCAAGAAACGCCGCGCGATCCATATCGGGACCCTGACGATATCGGTCGTAGTGCGGATTTCCCGTGACAGCAAGGCGCGATGACGGATATCCGTGGAATTCTTTGAGCTCGCGTGCAAGGACTTCCGATCCCACGATCAGACGGTCCGGAAATATGCGGAGAAACCGGAGCGTCAGATTGTCCCATGAGCGCGCCATCGCAATCACGCGGATGCCGCGCCGCCGCGCGTCCTGCATGAGCGATACGTCGTTTTCATTCTGCACATCCGTGGAAAACACCGCATCAGGACTGAACCGCGCCAGAAGCTCGTCAAAAAATCCATGGGGCGACAGCCGGAGATCCAAAGCGCGCGCGGCGCGCCGCGCAAGAGTGCTATGTCCAAGCGCTCCCAGTATCATTGCCGCGCCATACCGGAAAATTTTTCCCGTCAGATAATAATCATACCGCTTGCGGTTTCTGGCGCTCTCGGAGTCAAAAAGAAAGATCGCGAGTTTCTTGAAAAAGAGCCCGCGCAGGGTGCGCGATGCGCGCCAGAGTTGCACGCCTTCCACGGTAACATTCGCCCCGCCGAAACGCTCGCAAAAATACTCCGCCTTGTAGGCGGGCACCACCAGGACGATTTTGACGTCCGAGCGCGCGGCCAAAAGCGAAAACGCGCTTGTCGCAAGTACGTTTCGCGAAATATGAGGATGAAAACTTGTAATAAAGATAGTTCGCATATCAGACTCCTCGTATAACGCCGCAGACGGCCATGCCGGTTCCCAACTTCAGATTCTGGAGCGGCATAGGCGTAAATCTCAAAAGAGTAAATCCCGCGCTCGCGCATACATCGTATGATGCCCGAAAATAGTCTACATTGCGCAGGTGCAGGCGCCGGAAAAGCGATCCCTGCGCCTCACGAAATTCTTCTATAAAGCACGCGTGTCTGCGGCAGACGCGCCGCGCCTCGCGAAAAGCGGCCGGATAGTCGCGCGGCAATTGCTCAAACGCAACATGAGAAAACACAAAATCAAAAGAGCCGTCCGCAAACGGAAGCGCGCGCATATCTCCTACGCGTATATCAATCACGGCAGGCGCGAGACGCCGAGAAATTTCCGCGTGATCCAGGCCCGTCAGATACGCGAGCTCCTCCATCGGCGGATCTTTTTGCAGTTTGCCTGCGGCGTCCGGCCCCGACTCCGTGATATCAATGCCCGTCCATATCGTGATTTCAGGATGTAAAGCCGCAAGCGCCAGAAGGTTGGTGCCGTTGCCCGCTCCGAGTTCAAGCACCGATGCGGGACGAAACGAGGAGATCGCGTCACTCATTTCCCGAATCGCCTGCTTCTGCAGATCAAGCCCCCTGATCACCGCAGGGGTTCCGTGATACGACGCCGGCCGCGGCTTATAAAGAAATTTCTGCAGGCGATGATCGGATGATTTCCATACGCCTTCATATTCTTTATGAGAGACGTCGTCATCGCGGCGTCTCGTATGCTTAAACAAGCCGCGAAGCGCATCCCGCGCGATTGACCCGTATACGTGATACCGGCTTTTCATAAGAGGTCTGTAGAGAAATCCGCGGGAGTTACGGCAATAACGCGTACTGTGCCACGGGATCCATGCCCGCAAGTACTGCCTGATCCGGCCTATGAAAATTGATCGGATTTTTGGACGCGCGCGACGAGAATGCGGGCAGAAGCAGGACGCGTTGGGTCGTCGTGCTGTATCCGCCGCGATGCAGGCCCGACGTATCGCAGAAGATCACCGTCCCTGCAGGCGCAAGACACGCCTGAATATCGCTTTTCGGCACGATCTTCTCCACCTCCCCCTCCGGAGGATACGACCCCGCAGGCGGACGCTGGGGAAATATATGGCGCCATCGCCCGCCGAGCTGTGAGCCTTTCACATACGTAAAAGGTCCCGCGCCAATATCATTGACATCCGTCATGTATATAAAAACCTTCAGCATTTTTTTGTCTTCCGGATCGCGGTGCCAGCGCTGGGAGAGATACGCGGGGGCACCCGGAGGCACGAGGAGCGTCTGCTGTAGCATAAAGCTGTTGAGCTTGGGCAAAAATCCGAAAT
>CAZYED010000077.1:0-3136 GCA_964646295.1 uncultured Candidatus Saccharibacteria bacterium
CCCCGGAGTTGTTATGAAAAAAGTTACCTGCAGAGATATACATGGCGGGCGGCAGGAAGCTATCGTGGAGGATTTGGTGTTTCGGCCTTCGGTGTATGGAGTCGCGATACGGGACGGAAAAGTTCTGCTCGTGCCGCAATGGGACGGGTATGATTTCCTCGGTGGCGGCGTTCATCTTGGCGAGACGCTTGATGAGGCGTTTCGGCGCGAAGTCTTTGAGGAAACCGGCCTCGTGGTTGAGCGCGGCGAAGTGCTTGCTTGCGAATCGGATTTTTTCATCCACCCCGCATCGCACAAACCATACCACTGCATTCTCTCATACTATGCGTGTAAGAATATTGCGGGAGAGATTTCGGACAAAAATTTTGGCGAAGAAGAGAAACAATATATACGGAAAGCCGAATGGGTGCCGCTTGAGCGAATACGCGAACTGAAATTTTACCACCCCGTGGACAGTATCGCGATCATACAAAAAGCCGTACAACTTTTGCGCTGATACTTCATGCACGAAGCTTTGCGACAATTTCTTCTTGAGTCAAACCGCGCGGGATACGCCGCGGGAGAGAAGAAGCATTGGATCAAGGAAGCCGACGTGTCCACTACGATTCCGTATGAGAGCGGGGAGTGGAGATCACATGACAATTTTTTCGGCGGAGAGCCGTATGGCGGGCGTGTTGTCGTCTTTTATCGCGGGAAGCCCGTATGGATCATGGTCTACTACGGATGGGTCGCGGAAGGTATAGAAACAAATCCGGTATATGCGGCTTTGCGCCGTGCGCTTGAGCGTATGCCGGAGGAGAGTCCGTTTCGCGGGCCAAAAGAATATAGCGAAGATGGGTACGTATATACGAATGATTGGACGGGGGATCTAAAGCAGTTTTCGGGCGAAGAAAAGATTTTCTCGCAAGACGTGCCCGTCTATAAAGCAAATTATATGGGCGGCCTTGTGGATCAGCGGGTGGGTGTTTAAGATAGGGGAATGGATAGGATTGCATCTTTGAAGCAGAAGGTTCGCGAGCTGTATGAAGCAAAGAATCCTGATCGGGCCGATTGGGCGGACTGGCTGTATGAAAATCACGTATTTATCGTGACTGATTTTGCGTCCCAGCTTGCCGACAGATACCATGCAAAAAAGGATATTTGCGTCGCCGCCGCCATGTTGCATGACATAGCGGATGTCGTGATGAAGCGCGATAATCCGCGGCATAAGGAGGAGAGCGAAGCGATTGCGCGGCGTCTTCTTGGAGAAACAGGATTCAATGACGAGGAAGCCCGCATCGTAGTGGACGATGCCATGAGATTTCATAGCTGTCATAACGGCGAGTCGCCCGCGACCCTTGAGGGCAAGATTTTGGCAGGAGCCGATGCTCTCGCGCATCTGAAAACTGATTTTTACAAACATTTCGTGTCTCCAACCGGAGAGCGATGGACGTTTGATGAGGTGCGGGATCGGGTTTTGCCTAAAATTGAACGTGATTTCCAGAAGAAAATACTTTTTGATGATTTGCGCGAAGAGACGCGTCCCTACTACGAAGCGCTGAAAACGTTTTTTGCAAAAGAGCAGTAGGACTGTTATGGAAAAAGAAATTACAGTATTCGGAGGGGGGTGTTTTTGGTGTACAGAGGCGGTGTTTAATATGCTGCGCGGCGTGGTGTCCGTCATGCCCGGATACGCGGGAGGCACTGCGCTCCCCGGCGGACAACATCCGACATATGAGCAAGTTTCCACGGGCAAGACAGGATACGCGGAAGTAATAAGGATAGAGTATGATCCGGTTCAGGTACGATTCCATGATCTCTTGACCGTATTTTTTGCAACCCATGATCCTACGACGCTCAATCGGCAGGGCAATGATGTGGGCACGCAGTATCGCTCTGCCATATTTTATACGACCGATGAGCAGAAAAAAGAGGCCGAGGATTTTATTGTAGGACTCAACGCGTCCGCGCAAGACGGAGCACCGATAGTGACGGAAGTGCGCCCGCTGGAAAAATTTTATGAGGCGGAACAGTACCACAAGGACTACTATCAGAAGAATATATCCCAGCCGTATTGCCAGATCGTGATCAATCCTAAGCTTGATAAAGTGCAAAAAGAATTTTCAGCACTGCTCAAATCTCACGATGTATTGTGACGGAGGTATTTTTAGAAATCATCTATAGATGAAACGGGATATATTTTCAAAAGAAAATATAGAGAAAGCCATTCATATGATCGGTTTTCTTGTCTTTGTTTCGTATATCCTTGGTTTTGTAATATGGAATCGTTTTCTCAGTCCTTATGGCTTTTTTGAATATAGTTTTTTGCAAACGAGATATCTTTCTGCCGGTATGTTATCTCTTTGCTTTTTTGTTTCTTTTTCTCTGCCGATCTTACCATTGGTATGGATAATATTTAGAAACAGCAGAATAATTCTAGAGACCATAATTATTACTGCATTTATTTTTGATCTGCTACTAATCTTTATTATAGCACCCTATGCGGGGATTTTTACGACTTTGTCGCCGGCTATTGGGGGCGGGAGACCAACAGTAATTTCGTTGTTGGGTAGCACGAAACAGATAGAATATCTTGGAGAATTCGGTATACCGACGATACCGAATGGGAAAAATAAGTTGCCGGTTCAAACGAATTTTCTCTGCGGACTTTATGAGAATAATGATTATTTCATAGTAGGTATACCAGGGTTTCAAAATGAAAAAGTCATTGCTGGGCGGGTCATGGTAATAAAAAAAGATGAAGTAATAGGATTTCAACCGTTCCCCCGCCTTTCTTTTGAGAGCGGAACAACAGCATCATCGTCTTTATCTGCGTTCAGGCGTGTCATTTGTGATCCGTTTGTCGGACACACGGACTTCACAGATTTAGTGAAATCGTGGTTTGTTAAATTGCTGTGAAGTTATCAAATGGATATTTGTATTAATATGTGGCGTGTGTTATTATAAACATCATGCTGAGCGAATATCTTACGGAAAAATTGCAACAGGCGCGTTATAAACTTCTTGAGGATAGAAGTTATTTCGGCGAGATACCGGGCTTAAAAGGTGTTTGGGCGACTTCAAAAAATTTAGAGGATTGCCGAAGGGAGTTGCAGGAAGTGCTGGAAGACTGGCTCCTCTTGAAGATAAGGGATCG
>CAZYED010000078.1:0-2985 GCA_964646295.1 uncultured Candidatus Saccharibacteria bacterium
ACCTACTACCTACTACCTACTACCTACTACCTACTACCTACTACCTAATGAAAGTACAGGCATCCGTAAAAACCAGATGTGCTCGTTGCAAAGTCGTCCGAAGAGAAGGGCGGCTCTTTGTAGTATGCAAGAGCAACCCAAAACATAAACAGAAGCAAGGATAACTATAAAATAGAAACAAGCGACAAGCAACATGAGACATGGATATAAATGTAGTGTAAAAAACCGATTTCCTGTCTCTTGTCGCATGTTGCTTGTCACTCGTATATGAGAATTGCCGGTATCAACATCCCCGATAATAAAAAGATAGAGTACGCTTTGCCGTATATCTATGGCGTCGGCTTGTCGCTTTCGCGCAAGATCATCAAGCAGGCGGACATCAATCCCGATACGCGCGCCAAAGATTTGAATCAGCAGGAAGTCGGGCGGATACGCGATATCATTGAAAAAGGCTATAAGATAGAAGGGGATTTGCGCCGCGAGATCGCAGGCAACATCAAGCGCCTGCGGGAGCTTGGCGCGTACCGCGGCATGCGGCATATGCGCAGTCTGCCTGTCCGCGGACAGCGAACAAAGACCAATTCGCGCACGCGCAGAGGCAATGTACGCCGCACGATGGGTTCGGGACGCAAAGATGCAAATGCAAAGACATAAAGGCTAAGCTTGTAGGAAGTAGCTGGTAGTTGGTAGGAAACTACGTAAAGCTACAACCTACAACCTACAAACTATGGGTAAAAAACGCGTTATCACAAAGGGAGGCCAGTCCGGCGACGACGCCGGAGAAAAGAGCCGCAACGAGCCGAAAGCGGCCCGGCATGTTTCCACGGGCATTGCGCATATCCAGGCGACTTACAACAACACTTTGATTTTGATTACGGATGAGCGGGGTAATGCTCTGGCTTCGGCGTCGGCCGGAGGAGTTGGATTTTCGGGTACGAGAAAAGCGACTCCGTATGCGGCCGCGCGGGTCGCTGAGATCGTGGCGGAAAAAGCGAAGCGTCTGGGGGTTACCGAGATCAGCGTCCGCGTGTCGGGTGTCGGATCCGGCAGGGACTCTGCAGTGCGATCGCTTGCCAACAACGGCCTTGGCATCAGTTCCATCCGTGATATTACCCCGATTCCGCATAACGGGCCGCGCCGTCCCAAAGTCCGGAGAGTATAATAAATCATAGCGACAAGCAACATGAGACATGGATATAAATGTAGCATAGAAAATCGATCTCCTGTCTCTTGTCGCATGTCGCTTGTCACTTGTCTATGAGGATTTTAGAAAAAACAGAACGCCGTTTGGGTACGAAACTCTTTTTGAAAGGAGACCGCTGTGTCGGGCCCAAATGCGCCATGGTACGCCGCGCCTATGCTCCGGGAGTGCATGGCTCAAAAAAGGGTGGCCGCCGCGGCAAATCGCCGTCCGAATTCGGCGAGCTCATACGGGAGAAGCAGAAAATGCGGTTTTTCTACGGCCTTGACGATAGTGATATCAAGAGCTATGTTGAACGTGCCTCGCAAAAGCCGGGCGTTTTTGATGCTCATCTGATGCGTATGATTGAGTCGCGTCTGGATGTCGTTGTCAGACGCCTTGGATTTGCCCCGTCGGGTAGGGCAGCCCGCCAGACGGTTGTACACGGACATATTACGGTCAACGGTAGTACCGTGAGATCGCCGTCGTACCAGACCAAAAAAGGCGATGTCATCGGCCTTACCGAGCGCAGTGCGCGGACGCCGAGCTTCGCATCGCTTAGTGAGCGCATGCGCGCGGCAACCCCGCCCCCGTGGCTGACTGCGGATCCGGAGCGCAAGACAGGGACTGTCACGGGCATCCCCGAGCGCGACTTGAGCGCAGGAGTTACATTTGATGCAGTAAAAGTTAAAGAGTTTTATTCGCGCTAAAGCGAGCTACGCGAATTTTTATGATTTCTCTCCCATCAAAACCGGAGATCGTGCGTGAGGAAGGCAATCGCGCCGTTATTGAGATAGAGGGTTTGTACCCGGGCTACGGCCATACGATCGGCAACAGCATGCGCCGGGTTCTTTTGTCGTCTCTCAAAGGAGCGGCCATCACATCCATCAAGATAGAGGGTGCGGGACATGAGTTTACGACGATTGACGGCGTCATGGAGGACGTGGTGGATCTGACACTCAATATCAAGCAGTTGCGTTTTCGTCTTCATGAGGAGGGGCCGTTTACCATTTCGCTTTCCGTATCGGGTGAGCGCGAAGTGACGGGCGCTGATTTTACGATGCCCTCCCAGGTGGAGCTTGTGAGCCCCGATATCCATATTGCCACGCTCACTTCCAAAAAAGCCCGTATGACCCTTGAGGCCGTCGTGGAGTCCGGCCTGGGATATGTGCCGGTGGAAGCGCGCAGTAAGGACAAGGTGGAAGTAGGCACGATTGCTCTGGATGCATCGTTTTCTCCGGTGCGCCATGTAAACTATGAAGTGGAAAACATGCGCGTGGGAGACAGGACCGACTATCACCGCCTGCGTCTCATCGTGGAGACGGACGGATCCATCACTCCGCGCGAAGCGTTTACCCGCGCATCGGAAATCCTGACGGATCAGTTTGCGGCTCTGCGCGAGGGCTTTGCCGAAGCCAAAAAAGAATCTTTCGGAATCCATGGAGAGGAGCACATCGTATCCGAAAAAGAGCACGACGGCGAGGAAGGATCGGATGACGTGCTGAAAATGAAACTGGATGACGTGAAGCTCTCAAGCCGCACGCTCAATGCCCTGCGCGAAGCGGGCATCAAAACCGTAGCCGGACTGTCGCGCAAGCGCGCGGCGGCTCTGGGCGAGATAGAAGGCATCGGAGAGAAAGGCATCCAGGAGATCAAGAAAGCGTTGGGTAATCTTGGCATCACCTTGAAACCATAATTACGAGACATGAGACAAGCGACAAGAGACAAGGAAAAACTCTGACAAGTCTCTTGTTGCCTGTTGCTTTGAAACTTTATCATGCAACAAAAAAAAAAAGCAGGGCAAA
>CAZYED010000079.1:0-2978 GCA_964646295.1 uncultured Candidatus Saccharibacteria bacterium
CTGCGCTCTACCACTGAGCTACCGCGGCATATACAAATGGACTATGAAAATCATAGTCCATTTGCGGCAGGAATTCAAGAGTATGACTATCTGAATTCGTAGCTGACGCTGACGTTGCTTATGATTTCGTTTTCGCCCGGCTGTACCGATGGGGACGCATCGGCGATCGCGCCTTTTGCCATCATTTCGCCTCCTCCGTATCCTCCCGGATAGGGCATGGCATCCGCCTCATAGAATGCGCTGATCCGTACGAGTCGTACACCAAGCGCGCGCGCGACATTCCATGCTTTTGTCTCGGCGTCTGCAATGGCTTTTGCGCGGGCTTCTGCTTTGGCGGCATCCCGCGCCTCATCGTCCACGCGGAATGTGATGGAGCCGACTTCGTTGGCTCCCGCGTTGGTCACGCCGTCCAAGAGAGAGTTTGCTTTTGCAAGATCCCGGACTTTTATTTCAAGCGTATGCCGTACTTCGTATGAGACGATTGTCGGCGGACGCTGTGGCGGACAAATGCCGCCAAGGCATATAGGCCTGTTGTCGTATTGATATTGAGGAGAGACATTGTAGCCGACGGTCTTGGTGTCTTTTTCCGCAATACCCTGCTCCTTGAGAAACGCGGTGATCGCTGAAGATCGCATGGAATTTTCTTCCTGGGCGCCCGCGGCGTCTTTGCTCTGCGTGATGATACCTGCGGTGAAGACCGCCGTATCGGGGCGTATCGCCACTTTCCCTTGGCCGCTCATGCTGATCTGCCGCGGGGAGTAGCGTGTGGAAGAAGCCACCCGGCCGGATACCGCGTAGTAATACGCAAATGCAAATGAGGAGAGCACAAGACCTGCAAGAAGCGCTATGCCAAGCTTCTGCACATAGCGTTTGGTCTGCGACGAGAGATCCTGATACCAACTGTTTATCATAAATATATTGTTAATTGTATAAAATGAATTTTTAGGTTATGTCCATTCTACCACAAGGGGTAGGTGGTCGGAAATCGCAACCTGTGGGACGGTGAAATTCGTAAGCCGTACGTCGGGGGAGACAAACGCAAAATCCGCGAAATATTGCCTGTCCTTTTCAGCGTAGTTCTTATGTGAAAGAGCGCCGCGGGTATCCGTGATTCCGTATTCTTTAACGAGATTCCGCATCCCCCCGCGCTCAATCATCCGGATGCTTTCGGTATCTGGCATGAGGTTGAAATCGCCGCCGAGGATTTTGCGGCCTTTTTCGCCCGCCAGAAACTCCGCGATTTTTCGCGACTGCGCGATGCGCTCCGGAGTGTCCACCTTACTGCCCGGGAATGCCGTGCCATGTACGCTCGCGATCGTATACGGCGCGCCGTTTACTTCAATGCGTACGTACTGGAGCTTATGGGGGAATACCGAAGATGTGCCGGGTCCCGCCCATGTCTCCCCTGCGACTAGAAAGTCTCCGTGCGAGAGTACGGGAATCTCTTTTCGCGCAAATATCGCGTTGCCATGGATCATCGGGAAGTCCGTCTGCTTGTCGCCGTCAAAATTTCCCACAGTAAGAGAAAAGAAAGGCGTAAATCCGGGCAGGGCGTTTTTCAGATGCGCAAATATATCTGCGCGGCCGCCCCAGCTGACCCTGCGCGGGAGAGGAGAATCAAACACTTCCTGCAGGCAGAAAAAATCCGTATCCGCCGAGGCTGCGCGGAGATACGCGATCAGCGGCTCAAAAACTTTTCCGGCCCAAATATTGAGATAAATCGCTTTCATGAATAGCTGTATACTACGGGGTGCTCTATATCTTGACAAGGGGAATGGACGTACTATTATTTGTGTATAAGCGCATGAGTGGCAACATGAATCGGGAACAGCGGGAATTGTTTGCAAAAGGATTGATAGATTTGGCAAATGTTGTCGCAGGCGCGCTCGTATTCGGGCAATTAGTGTCGGGTGAATTTTCCGTCGCAATTTTTGGTGTAGGAATTTTAGTGAGCGTAACATTTTACATTGGCGCGCTTGGGCTCGCCAAGGGAAACAAAACATTATGAACGGGCTTATATGGTATCTCCTCGGACTTCTGGCACTGGGGATCATAGTGAATATCGTGGCATGGGGTGACCATCACAAACGGGCAAAGAAAAGCGCGCGGACTTGACAATTTTTTAGAAGTGTGTAAACTTACTCGTAATGAATCCCCAGTCAGCAAATATCAGAACTCATCATCATGCAACGGACCTCTCGCGAGAGAGGGTTGCATTGATGCGCTGATTTTCCTCGTTTTCAATTCGGCATCAAAATAACCCCCTCTCACAAGGGGTTTTACTTTTGCGAGAGTGAGTTTGCTCTTTACTAATTAGGTTGGGGAGAATCGGAGATGGCAAAGATCTATGGGAAGCCAGAGAGAAGAAAGACAAGAATTGGCATACCGAAAAACCATCGGCTGTATCCTGCAGTTGAAGCCCTGCTTCTAGAGCAAGGGGTCGGGTACATTCCACCGAATCCTAAACAACTCGTTTGGGAAACAAAGGATTTCCAGTTCATTCTTGGCGCAGTCGCCGAGATTGCAAGGTTGACGGCTCAAGGGATTTTTGAGTATGCGTTTATCACCATGGACTACTGGAGAGAATTGATGCTCGATCCCGTGAGCGATCCTTATAAAAATCTCCGTATACTCCAAGAGTTCTCATCTCTTGGCCGTTGTGATATTGTCTTTGCGGCAAAAGAAGGATCATATTGGATCAGAGAACCTGACGAGCGGGGCATGATCTACTCATTGGTTTCATTCCATAAAAGGTATTGGAAACCAAGCATAGCAACGCGATTCCCAAGGATCGCGAAAAACCGTATTTACGCGGAAGGATCCTTTCACGAGGTCTGCGAAGCGATACTTCGATGGGATATCAAAGAAGTAAAAACGTGGCGCTATGAAGTAATCATCAAAGAAGTCCGCGGAGATGAAGAGATCGAGTTAAAGGAAAAAATTAGTTGCTGATTTTCATACACTACGGCTTTACTAAG
>CAZYED010000080.1:0-2473 GCA_964646295.1 uncultured Candidatus Saccharibacteria bacterium
AGCCTCGTAAGATGCTTGATCTGCTCGGTAGTAAATCCCGGTACTATGCCTTCCTGCACCAGTTCAATCCCCCATTTGATCTCGGTCATCGGCGTCCGCAACTGATGCGAAGCGATACTGATAAAGTCGGACTTTGCCTCAAGGAGCTTTTGCAGACGGACAGCGCGATCCAGCAATTCAACGTTTTTCTCAATCAAAAGCTTTGACGTGCGGTCAAGATCGCCCGTTTTCTGCGCAAGCGATTTCTCAAGCGTCCGCATGCGCCTGCCGGCCACGGCAAAAGCCCCTGTAGCACCTGTCGCGCATGCGATCAAAACAAGAGCAAGATACTCCATAAGACGATCCGCGCGGGACTATTCGCCGAAGATGGCAAGGGAAATGGACTGCTCGTAAAAACCCGGGTCGCACGTATTCACATTGATCTCGCCCTCGCCCAGAGGCGCTATCTGTCCATAGGAATAAAAACCGAATATCTCCGCGGCCTCACCCGCAGACGCCCGGATCTCCTGTATTTCTTCATTCCCGCGCTCTCCATACAGAATCTTCCGCGCAACACAGTCGGATACGAAGATCACTTTCGGACGGGCGTCTTTGACGCGCTCGGACAGTTTTCTGCTGGTGTCTTTTGCGGCCCAGAGAGCGCTACTCACCGTCCCTATCATCAGCGTAATCGTGCTTCCTTCAAGCACTTCCGCACCGCAGACGATTGATCCGTCGTCGTTCACCTTGAGCGGCACGCGTATCATGATACCCTCCACATTTTCAATCTTCATGCCCAAGGGGTAGCTGACCGCGGCGAGCGAAAGCGCTGATTTGAAATCCGAAGCGCGCTTGCCGAAATAATCCTCATAGATGGAAAATGCGGGCTTGCCGTCAAGCTCGTACAGCGTCGTACCTTTTGCTTTTGTGACGGTGTGCGCGGTCCCGAAAGGCTGCCAGCCGTGATCCGCCCCGACCGCAAGCTTCATCTCCCCGCCGATCGCAAGCCCGACCGCCGCGTCATTGAGAGCAGAGCCGTTGAAGTATTGAAACGTCTGCTTGAAATTCATATCATCTCCCGCGGCTCCTCCCACGAGCGGAAACTGCGCGCCAAGAGACGTCAGCGCCCCGCGCACGAGCTCCGTACCGTTGCCGGACAGCGCATCGGAAAATATCAAGGCCATCTTCGCTGTGCCGCCGGCCGCCGATTTTACCGCATCGCCAAACGCCATACCCGACGCGCGCATATCCTGCGATATTTTTTCAATCTTGATCGGATAAAACGAAGACGCGTCAGACTGAAGCAGAAGCACCGCGACCGCCTGCTCGTGCGGACCGCTGTTGGTAATCACGCCCGCCGCAGTGCATCCCACGGTCGGAATATCGCCCGTAACTTCGCGTATCCCCGCAAGCATTTCCCGCTGATTAAACACGGAAGATGCGAGTACCACGGCCGCATCTGCCTTGGGCGCCTTGAGATTTTTCATCGCTTCTTCAGCCGCTTCCCTGCCCGCCCTCTGCGACTCCATATTTTGGCGGCTCAATCCCGTTCCGATATGTAGAGACATATTTTGTATTGATAAATAAAATAATGAGTGTGCGTCACGTTTGATACAAGTATACCGCAAACGCCGAGCGTTGCAAAAAGACAAAAAATATCATAGAATATCGCACATGGCGGCTGTAGCTTAGCGGTTAAAGCACAAGGTTGTGGACCTTGGGATCGTGGGTTCAAATCCCATCGACCGCCCAATGAAATACTTTATTGGTTATAAAATTAATGGGGAAACGGAAAGGTGGCATCATGATTTAGCCGAACAAATAGCGGATAAGTTTAATACTTGGAAAATATCAGAAATACCTTCTCACATTACTGTTTTTCGCCCATTTGACGCTAGTAATTCAGGTCCTATAAAAAATTTTTTGTAAAAATAAAAAAAAAATTCGCTGGATATAGGTAATTTTACTCTTTCTGGGTTTGGTCGTTTTGATGACAGAGTCGTATTTGTAAAAGTTGCCGCTGATCCTACAGTATTTGATTCTATTATGGATTTGCGGGAACAAATTAAAGGAGTGCCGAATATGCCAACAGAAGACTATCCTGTATGGAATCCGCATTTGACGTTAGCGAATCACTTAGAGCCAAGCAAAATTATAAAAATCTGGGATTATGTTTCAACCCTTCCCAAATGCCATTTCGTTATTTCGTTTGATAATGTGGCATTGTTCCGTTCGGAAGGAAACCGAACCTGGCGGGTTGATGAGATTTTTCCACTAAAGAAATTTTAATGGCGTTTAAACGCCGATCCTTATTTATGGAAAATCCACCAGGAAAAAAGATTGAAAATAACCAGGAAAATCCTGAAATCCGCATTATTGATGGGAAAAAATACAGGAAAGTTCCAAGCGGATATACCGTTCGCCAATGGTATTCTCATGAAAGCGAAAAGGGCCCCGGGCCTGGTTGGGACAACTGGTCCGGCAATTTCCCCGA
>CAZYED010000080.1:2483-2837 GCA_964646295.1 uncultured Candidatus Saccharibacteria bacterium
AAATATGGCATACCATTTTCCGTTCGAGCGACTCCGAATGATTTGCCCGATTCGCCGTATTATATTTGGGAGCGAGTTATAGACGAGCAGATTGAAAGCTCCGGTTAGTCATTAAATAATAAAAAATTTATGTCCGAAGGAAAACATTTATATAAACCGTATATCGGTGGCAGGGAAGGCGCCGAATTTGAATGGGATCTTTTTGGATCTTTGGATACAAAAAATCCTATATACCAAGCCGAACTAGAAAAAGTAGCGAAGCCAAATGGTTTTGTTTCTTATCGCGACGCGCTGAATCTCGTAAAAAAATTTCAACCGGGCGACCCGAGAAATCCGGAAGGGGGATTTGCCCGT
>CAZYED010000081.1:0-2777 GCA_964646295.1 uncultured Candidatus Saccharibacteria bacterium
AAGAGATGGCGTCGGCATGAGCGGCGGAGTAAAGTTTCCATTTGCAGTCTGTTGTGTCTCCTGCCTCCCAAACAGCGTCCGCGCAAGATCCGAGATATGCGAAGAAAAAACACCATAAGGATCAAGGAGCGCCGCGAGTCCGGAAAAATCGCCTCCTGATTTTTGCCATCCCGCGATCCATGCGTCTTTTATATCGGCAAAAACCTCTCCGCCAGATGGTACCCATGCATCCCCGGAGATGATATTTACCTCTTGATGTGCCGGAATTACTACAGACAACATCCGCGTATTGAATTCCCCGGCGATATTGGTCGCAACCGTCCCTATTATAAAAGACCCCGCCAAAATCCCTCCAACCAAGATCGCGTCCGCACCCATATGCCGTACATATAAAACAAGGCTTGAGAGGAAGTGTCGCTCTATTATATTTTCTAATTTTTCTTCTTGTTTATGCGGCGATAGGGGTGTATCCGATACAACATCAGATACAACATGGGGCTTATCGGTACGCGCTAAATCATTTGTAGAACCAGAAAAAATATCTTCTTTTTTATCGCCAAATCTTATTTTTTTTAAAGCAATCTTCTGCTGACGATCCAAATATTCGTTCACCGATTCCTTGGTAACATACCAATTGCGTCCGAATTTTTTTGCATCAATTTTTCCTTTCCGCACAAGCAAAGACAAATACTCCTGTGAATAAGGAGTTCCTTCTGCCGCTTTGGCAAGAGAGATAAAATTTTTCTTTTCTTGATCGGTCATCCGATATTTTCAATCTCTTATATGGCTAAAGTTTCGGATAAATCCCATACCGTATCGGATAGATTTCTGATGTATCCATTATACGGACGCAAGCTCTTATTTTTTGGTTCTCTTCTGTGGATAAGTTGCATTGAGAAATACCGCAGTATAAAGGATAATTGAAAAGTAAATGATTTTGTGCTTTATAATCATTCCTTATTATTTATAAACCTTTATAAGATATTAGCCTGCGCTATCAATGTTTATATAGGTAAAGCCATTGAGAGTATCTTGTTACATTGACGGTGATAGTTGAGATATTCTTGAGCAAAGTCATTATAGGAGGTCTTGACAGTATTTTTAAAAACATATTTTCTTATGGAACCCGTGTATATCAACATAAAAGAAGCCGCGAAACTTTTGGGCGTAACCCCCCTGACTCTCCGTAATTGGGACAAGAAAGGCGCGCTCACTTCATACAGAAATCCAGTCAATAATTATCGCGTCTACCGCAAAGACCAGATAGAACTATTCCTGCGGCGACTGGAAAATTCCAAAAACAAACGCGGCGGAAGAAGAATTGACATCTCAATGGTATAGAGATACAATGGGTTTGTTCTTTGATGCAATAGATGGTCGCCCCGATGTAAGTCGGGGAGGAAAGTCCGGACACCTGTTCTGCCGTGAGGTGGAATAAGCGATAGCGGCTAACGGCCGCCATAGTTTCGACTTTGTCGGAATGAACGGGATAGTGTCACAGAGACCATACCGCCGATCATCGCAGTGGAAACTTAAAATGTTTTTTCTACGAAGGAGGCAAGGGTGAAAAGAGTGGGGTAAGAGCCCACGACGTGCGATGGCAACATGGCGCGATGAAAAACTCCTATCCGGTGCAAGGGACTCCGATTCGCCAGTTGGCAAATCGGAGATACCGCATGATCTCGCATGGCAACATGGAGACCAGAGAGATGATCATCCTACTCGTAAAACCGAGTGGACAAAATCCGGCTTATCGTTACACCAGAGACAAAATACAAAAGCATCCCGATTCATCAGGATGCTTTTGTATTTTGTCTCTGTCTTAAAATAGTGCATTCTGTCCCCTATCAAGCGCTTCGTTTACCAAGCGATCGGCCTCTTTATTTTGCTCGCGCGGCACGTGCACAAACGAGACTCCGGCAAAATCCATCTTGAGATTCCATATCTTGATAAAAAACTGGAACAGCCGCTCCTCTTCTATTTTGTACACGCCCGAAAGCTGATTTGCTACGAGCTTGCTGTCCATCCGGATTTCCACAGAAGTGTTCTCTGCCTTTTTGCCTCCGAAAAGCGCTTTTGCCTTCTGTAATGCAAATACGACAGCCTGATATTCCGCCTCATTGTTTGTGGCGATCCCTATTGCTTTCCCCCATCCTTTAACCGGATGCCCTGTCGCATCCTGCATGGCGACACCGATTGCGGCAGCACCTGGATTGCCGCGCGCGCCTCCATCCGTATAGATGATCACTTTATTCCAAGAGTTTTCCACGTGACTCAATACTTATTGAATAGTTAGTTTCCGGGGACAGAACATGCAATGCAAAACGAAAAATGCAAAATAGAAATCCAAAATTCAAAATCTCTTTTTTCCTCTAAGGGTTAGCAGGCTCGCGCCAAGTATATTAGCGATCTCTATAGTTTCCTGCAAAAGCCTGTTTGTCTTCACTTGATCTGCCTTCCTTGAATCCCTCAAAAGTCCTAGCCAAAATTTCGTTTCGTTGGCCGACTTCAAGGCGTGGTTAAAAAAGTTTGCAAAATCCTTTTTTGTACTCCCCGCCTGCGCCTCAATAATATTAGCGCCTATACTCGTTGCACTTCTCAAGAGCTGACGCGAAATTATTTGCACCGTATAATCATGCTTCTCCAATCCGTCTATAAATCCAATCACATCCAACGCATAGCGATACGTTCGCTGTCTAATATCCGTTTTAATCTTTGAGCTGTTATTTTCCATTTTTCGTTTTGCGCTTTACTCTTTTTAGAGCTTCAAGTCCGGG
>CAZYED010000082.1:0-1918 GCA_964646295.1 uncultured Candidatus Saccharibacteria bacterium
GCAGGCTACGGACATTTGCTGTTTTTTTTTCTTTTTTCGTATGAGATGGGTATGACGCACTTCAAGACGCAACTGATCAAAATGGACGTCTCGCCTTCGCGCGGCATGGCGACGCTCAAAAAAGTCCATGACATCGTAATCGGAGAGAAGCCGGAGCGCCATTCCACATGCGAATACTGCATGTATAGGGAGTCATGAACTCATGCAGGAAGAAAAAATCCTTGAAGTGCGGAATTTACGGAAAGCGTACAGGGAAGTCATTGCGGTGGATGACGTTTCTTTTGATATCCGCGCGGGGGAGATTGTAGGGCTTTTGGGACCCAATGGCGCGGGCAAGACCACGACGATTGATATGATCCTGGGGATTGTGGAGCCGTCGGGAGGCGTCATCCGCATATTTGGCAAAGATTTTGCTCGTTATCGCTCTGAAATCCTCTCGCGGGTGAATTTCTCCGCGGTGTATGCGCATCTGCCGGGCAATACGACCGTGCGGCAGAATCTCAATATTTTTGCCCTGCTCTACGGCGTCACGCGCATACGGGAGCGGATTGCGGCTTTGCTCAAGGAGTTTAATATAGAAAAATTCGCCCGCGTACGGACAGGATTTCTGTCGTCGGGCGAGCAGTCGCGCGTGCATATGGCAAAAGCCATGCTTAATGAGCCGCGGCTTCTCCTGATGGACGAGCCGACCGCATCCATTGACCCGAGCGATTCTGCGATCATACGCGAGAAAATAAAAGCGTATGCCGCAGGCGCGGGGGCCGCGGTGCTGTGGACGTCGCACGATATGTATGAGATTGAAGAGGTATGCGACCGGGTGCTTTTTATCTCGCATGGTAAGATCCTGCTTGAAGGAAATCCGCGCGAATTGCCCGCCGCATACGGCAAGAAAAATCTTGAAGAATTATTTATCGCGGTTGCGCGGGAGCCGCTTTCGCTCCGCCACGCCTGACCACTGGTATGAATAGCTTCAAACGCATATTCGCGATCTTCTGGCGGCAGATGCTTTTGCTGAAAGGCAATCCGTTCCGGCCGCTCAATCTCTTTTATTTTTCAGCGCTTGAGCTTTTTCTGTGGGGCGTTTTGTCCGTGTATCTGGATCGCGTCGCGGGAGCGGATCTCAATTTCACGGCTCTGATCCTCGGCACGGTGATCATGTCGTCTTTTATGAGCCGCGTGGTGTTTGGCGTAAGCGCGTCATTTCTTGAGGACGTATGGACGCGCAATTTCATCAATCTTTTTTCGTCTCCGCTGTCTTTGCACGAATACATTCTCGGTTTTGTTGCGGTCGCGGTCGTGGAGTCATCAGTCTCTCTTGGCTTCATTGCTCTGCTTGCATGGATACTGCTTTCCTACAGCATATTTTCCTTCGGCCTCCTCCTGATCCCTTTTGCCGCGGTGCTTTTTGTCTTCGGTCTTGCCGTGGGGATTCTTGCGACCGCCGTGGTTCTGCGTTTCGGGCCCAGTGCGGAGATGGTGGTGTGGTCCATCCCGCCGCTTTTAGCACCCTTTTCGGCGGTATTTTATCCTCTGGCGGCACTCCCGCCGTTTTTGCAGAAGATCAGCTTTTTTATACCGGCGACTCATGTGTTTGAAGGCATGCGCGCGGTGGTGCGTACGGGATCATTGGATGCGTTTTCGCTTGTCGCGGGAGCGGCTCTTGCCATGCTTTATTGCGTCGCCGCATATTTCTTTCTGTACCGTTCATACCGCAGTGTCCTCCGCCGCGGCAC
Source organism: uncultured Candidatus Saccharibacteria bacterium (assembly GCA_964646295.1). Classification (GTDB taxonomy): domain Bacteria; phylum Patescibacteriota; class Minisyncoccia; order Sungbacterales; family HO2-52-23; genus 2-02-FULL-52-23. The sequence goes on from CAZYED010000082.1 coordinate 1,734, forward strand.
ATTTGCGCGTTTTGCCACGGAGTAGGCTTTGACACGAGCCTCATTTTACGGTATTGTTTTTTGACGTTCACTGAAAATTATGGCGCGATTTTAGGGGAGGGGCTTGAGATGGATGATACAGAGGTAACAGGGCTACAGAAAGAATTGGCCGCGTATCTCCGTGGAATGATTACGAGTGGCGGCGA
>CAZYED010000082.1:1928-2752 GCA_964646295.1 uncultured Candidatus Saccharibacteria bacterium
GAGGTGCAAGGGAATCTTCACCTCATCCATAAAGGTAATCACCTCATATGGAAAGGGGACTATCGGGGCGGACGCCACTTTGCCCTGCGCATGGCGGATCCGACCCACTATCGCGCGGGCGAATGGCTCTATGCGGAGCAGGAGTATGCGCTTCTGGATGCGCTGGGGAATACACAGCTTGCGCCCCAACCGCATATGATGATCAGTTCTCGTCCGCCTTTTATTCACCCGCCTTTCGTCATGATGGAATGGATAGAGGGCACGGCGTTGAATGCTCTGAAAGAGGCGCGGGATGAATATCTGGACGCGGTTGCGCGGGCGATCGGGCTTCTCTGTCGTCAGACGGACATCACGCCGGAGCGGTTTCGGTTTATCCCGCGCGTATCCGGCTGGCGGGAGTCTGGCAATGTCACGCGGTACGTCCGGCTTTTGGATGCATGTCGCCGAATGTCGCGGCGTGACGTGGCGATAGCGGTATGGGCGGCAAGAATCCTTCCTGTTGTGATGCGTGTCCACCACATCCTATGGAAATATCGCGGGGTTTTCAAAGACGCGCCGTGGTGCTTCCACCATGATGGCTTGCATGCGGGCAACGTCTTTATCCGGCCGGACGGATCCGTTGTGTTCTTGGATTGGGATAAGGTGAGCTACCGGAAGAATCCCGTGTTTACGCTCGCGCGGTTTGCTTCCTCGCTATACCCATACGGCAGAATGCCGGCGGAAGTCTTTCTTCGACTGGCGGAAGTTTTCTCCGAGAAGTTTGAGGGGTATGACTTCCATCGCATGCATTATATGGGTGTATATTCACTCTTGGAGAGGGTATG
>CAZYED010000083.1:0-2617 GCA_964646295.1 uncultured Candidatus Saccharibacteria bacterium
CGCGGATCACGTATTCGGTAATGCCTTTCATGAAATTTCTGTGCGCGCCTTTTCAAAACGCGCACGCATGGGAATGATAGTATCGGGATTTAGCGAGATGCTGTTGATTCCTTCTTTGACCAAAAATTCCGCAAATCCCGGATGATCGGACGGAGCCTGGCCGCAGATGCCTACATATTTGCCCCGCGCGCGGCACGTCCGGATCGCCATGCGGATCAATTCTTTGACCGTCTCGCTCGTCTCGTCGCCGATATGGCTAATCAGACCCGAATCCCGATCCATACCGAGAGCCAACTGCGTCAGGTCATTTGACCCTATGGACATGCCATCTACTATATCACAAAATTCGTCCGCTTGCAAGACGTTGGAAGGTATCTCGCACATCATATATATATTGAGTGTTTTGTCGCGGCCGCGATCAAGGCCGTTTTGCGCCATGGCATCAACCACCCGCCTGCCCTCCTCTGGTGTGCGGCAAAACGGTATCATTGGGATGATATTCGTAAGGCCGATCTCCTCCCGCGCTTTCTTGACAGCACGGCATTCCAGAGCAAATGCGCGGGCAAACGCGGGATCATAGTAGCGCGCGGCACCCCGCCACCCGAGCATCGGATTTTCCTCATGCGGCTCGTAGAGATCGCCGCCCGTAAGCGCGCGGTATTCATTGCTCTTAAAATCCGAAAAACGGATGATCGCAGGGTGCGGCCAAAACACAGACGCGATGCGCGCAATACCTTCGGCAAGCTTATTCACATAATACTGCGACTTATCAGGAGCCCCGTGCGTCATGCCGTCTATTTTTTTACATAGCACCGCGTGCTTTTTATCCTTTTTCAATTTTGCATAATCAATCAGGGCATTCGGGTGAATCCCGATGCCGGACGAGATGATAAACTCAAGCCTGCCGAGGCCGACTCCTTCGGCGGGCAAATAATGATGCCGAAAGGCTTCTTCCGCGGAGCCTATATTTGCCATCAGCGCCGTCTTCATTTTTGCCGTATCGGCAATCCTGAATTCGCGCACGTCAAAAGGCAGTGCGCCTTTGTATACCATACCCGCGTTGCCCGAAGAGCAGTCCACCGTCACCATCTGGCCGTTTTTGAGTACGCGCGTCGCATTTTTTGCGCCGACGACGCACGGTATCCCAAGCTCGCGCGAGATGATCGCCGCATGACTCGTGCGGCCTCCGTGATCTGTGATGATCGCCGAAGCCAATTTCATAATCGGCTCCCAGTCGGGATCAGTCATGGATGCCACCAGCACCGATCCCTTGCGGAAGCCTGTCATCCCGCGGCCGGAGGCGAGAACCTGCACCGATCCCGCGCCGATCCTCTGCCCCACGGCAATGCCTTGGGCGAGTACCGTGCTCCGGCGCCCAAGCCGATATTCGCGATGTACGGCGGTACGGGCGACGCTCCCATGGGTCGTCTCCGGACGCGCCTGCACGACAAACATCTCGCCCGTGATACCGTCGCGCGCCCACTCAATATCCATCGCGATATGCCTGCCGCGCTTTTTTGAAAAATATTTCTCAATCGCGTTGCCCCACGCCGCAAGCGCTACCGCCTCGTCGTCTCCGATACAGAGCCGCGCGCGCTCGCGCGCGGCCACCGGTACTTCCCGCACGATACCCTGCGTAAAAACCGTCTTGATCCCCTTCCCGCCGACTGCACGCGAAAGAATGGGCGTAACATTTTTCTTCCCAAGGAGAGGTTTGAATACGACAAATTCATCCGGAATCACGCGACCCTGCACCAGCGATTCACCGAGACCGTAGGATGCCTGAATCACGGCGACATTGCCAAAACCGGTTTCGGGATCAAGCGTAAACAGCGTCCCGCTCGTCCCGTTCGCGCCATGCCCCGAGCGCACCATGCGCTGTACGCCGACGCTCATGAATACTTTGTCATGAGGGAATTTTTTATCCGCGCGATACGAAATCGCGCGATCCGTAAAGAGAGACGCAAAACATTTTTTCACCGCATCAAGCAAAGCTTCTTCTCCGGAAATATATAAAAAGCTCTCCTGCTGTCCCGCAAATGACGCACCGGGCAGGTCTTCGGCGGTCGCCGACGAGCGCACAGCAACATGCGGCATTTTTTCTCCGGTACGCGCAAGCGCGCGATATGCCGCGCGGATATCTTGTTCAATCGCCACCGGCAGAGCCGCATTCAAAATAAGCCGTCGTACGGCGGCTCCCTGTTTCTTCAAACTTCTGACATCTCCTTTTTTGATCCCCGCAAGCTCGCGTTTGATGCTCGCCGCAATACCTGCAGACTCAAGAAACTCCCGATACGCATCCGTGGTAATCGCAAAACCGTCCGGTATGCGGATACCGGATGCATTGAGACCACTCATCATCTCGCCCAAAGAGGCATTTTTGCCTCCAACGCGCGCAATATCATCAAGCCCGACACTCGTAAGCCCCACGACGTACCGTTTTCCCATAGCACTATGATACGATATTAACGATACTGATAGAACCATACAGCATCACTCTCTGTTTCTAAATTAGTTGAGCACGTATTTATCCACAACCCTCGTTCTTGACAAAATGTACGATATTGGCTATTCTTTACATATAGGTTGGTGATCCTGCTCCGAACAAAACCGTTCG
>CAZYED010000084.1:0-2598 GCA_964646295.1 uncultured Candidatus Saccharibacteria bacterium
GTATACCGTCTTTTTTTACATGTCGTATGCATGTCATGCCTTGCATATGGAGGGGCCATTTGATGTGGAGGCATGTCTCAATCAGCTCAAGCAGGAGATAACACCGCTTGAGATACTTGAAGCATAAGACCTTTGCGAGGACGGAAATTCGCCTGACCCCGGAAAACGTATTGAGAAGTGTGCCGTCATAATCAAAGATCACCACTTTTATCACCACGAGCCACCTTTCTTGGTTTGTATGATACTCTGGGCAATGGCCCTGTTATTGTAGAACTCCTAAAAGCATACTATCGTTTTGCGGCGGATATGAAAACAGTATTTCAGGCAGGCACTTGACACTTATATAAATATAAGATATCATGTAACTCTTATGATGCATGAGTGGAAGAAGAAGCTGATGCACGAGGAATTGCCTCTTCCGGGCGGCATGGCGGGCATGTGCGGCTACGGATGCATGATGCCGATGATGATGATGATGTTTACTCTTAACATAAACGCGCGCGCATAAAACCCCTCTTGAAAGAGGGGTTTTATTTTTTCCAGATATGAAAAAAAGAGGCGTCGCAATTGAGGAGCTTCCAGAGTTTGACGGCCATCAGACCGTCTCATTTATCCATGACGCAGACACCGGTTTGCGCGGATTTATTTCCATTCATAATACTCATCTCGGACCTGCTACGGGCGGCACGCGCTATTGGCGGTATGACTCCGAGATTGACGCCCTGCGCGATGCGCTCAAGCTCTCCCGCGCGATGACGTATAAGTGTGCGCTTGCGGGCGTGCGATATGGAGGAGGCAAGGCGGTGATTATGAAAGATGCACGGCATCCCAAAGGAGCGGCGCTCCTGCGCGCGTATGCGGGCATGATCAATACATTTAATGGCAATTTTTATACCGGCGAGGATGTAGGCATGGCGGAGCGTGATGTGGAATTTCTTGCAAAACATAGCCCCTTTATCAACGGATTGCCGGATCGCGCGGGGGATCCCGCGCCGTGGGCGGCCTTGAGCGTTTTTTATGCGATGGAGGCGGGCATGAAAGCGGTTTTCGGCACGGCAGGCATGCGCGGCAAGACATTTGCGATCAAGGGACTCGGAAAAGTGGGGAGCGAACTTGCGCGGCTGATCTTTGAGCGCGGAGGCGAGGTATGGGGCGCTGATGTCAGCCGCGAGGCAATCAAAAGAGCTGTACGCCGTTTTCCCAAGCTCAAGATTGCGCGGGTACGGGATATTCACACTCTGCCCGTCAATGTATTTTCCCCATGCGCTTTGAGCGGCGATTTTAACGGTAGGACGATCCCACAGCTCAAATGCGACATCGTATGCGGCGGTGCGAATAATCAGCTCGTCTCCGCACGGGATGGGGAGCGCCTGCACGAGCGCGGGATCCTCTACATACCCGATTATGTCGCAAACGCGGGAGGTCTGATCAATGTGACGGAGGAGTGGAATAAAAAAGGCTACAGCCGCGATGAAGTGCGCCGCAAAGTAAAAGGAGTAGGCAAGACAGCCGCCCATGTCATCAGTCTTGCAAAGAGACGCAATCGTCCTACCAGCATCACTGCGGACAGGCTTGCGGAAGAAATTTTCCGCGCGCCTACGCATCATCAGCCCCCGATGTACGAGATCGCCGTCCCGCGTGTAGCGCGACCAGCGCGAGAACTTATCACCGCATAACCCTCTCCGATATGCGCTCTGCCCGCTTCAGATTTTTTACGCCTCCGCGCGATATGAAAAGAGAGTTGCGGGAGCTTGCCGGCAAGCCCGCCTCTTTTTGGCAGTCTCGGGGAGACGCAATGGCGCTCCGGCTCTTCCGGTATGCGTGCGAGACCACGCCCGCATACAAGCAATTTCTCAAAAAGCATAAAGTTGACTTCAAGAATATCCGCGCCATTGCGGATTTTAAAAAACTGCCTCTGACCGACAAAACATCATATCTGCGGGCGTCCGCATACCGCGATTTATTTCCACAGCGCGACGTATCGGATATTACGACGATTTCGGCGACTTCCGGCTCCACGGGCGAGCCGTTTTATTTTCCGCGCGGCGAGGAGCAGGACTGGCAGTCCGAGTGCGTGGCCGAGATATGTGTGAAGAAGCAGGTTGATATTGAACGCAAAAATACTCTGGTGGTCGTGGGATTTGGCATGGGTATCTGGATCGGGGGGATTCTTACGTATAAATATTTTAATCAGCTGGCTCAAAAAGGATACCATCTTTCCGTAGCTCCCGTGGGCACCAACATTGAACTGTTTTTGAAGACAATAAAGCAATTCGGGCATTTGTACGACCAGATTATTCTCGTGGGGTACCCGCCTTTTATAAAAGACGTGATTGACGAGGGGGCGTCTCACGGAGTGCAGTGGAGCAAACACCGGATCAAGATTTTGACCGCGGCCGAGGGATACTCGGAGCAGTTTCGCGAGTATCTTGCGCGACACGCGCATCTCAAAAATCCGCTTACCGATACCATCAATATCTACGGCACCGTAGAGCTTGGCACGATGGCGCATGAGACCGCATTCAGCAATTTGATAAGAAAACATCTTGCCGATGATGAGAAACTGCGCCGTGCGGTAGCCCCGAATTCGCATGGTCT
>CAZYED010000085.1:0-2580 GCA_964646295.1 uncultured Candidatus Saccharibacteria bacterium
GACGTCCATTTTGATCAGTTGCGTCTTGAAGTGCGTCATACCCATCTCATACGACTGCGGCCAAAAAAACAGCAAATATCCGTAGCCTGCAATCGTACAACCGTTGCGCTCAAAGAGCATGGAATAGAGATCAAGCTGGGTACGGTAATGCTCATGGGTGTCCTCTTTGGTGGGATACCCGCGGGTTTTGAAATCAAACGGCACAAACGAGCCGTCGGGTGCTACGACGAGATCATCAATTGCGCCCGCGACGACCATATTGTATTCGGGGATCTCCGTCCGGATGCCGCCACGGCCAAAATCAAATTCGCGCCATTGGCGGAGTCTTTTTGGGTCATCAAAAAGCTTGCCCTCTATCTTCCCGTCAATTTCGGGCGGCATCTCGCCCCGCACGCGGTATTCGTCAAAATATTTTTTAAACACGTTGTCCATGCCGTCGGGAAGGGACGGATAGATGCCGCGGGGGCGCTTTTTGTCCTCATTGACCTGTAGCCACAGGCACCGCGGACATTCAAGAAGCGAGGAGACACCGGATGGGGAGATTTTGATCATAAACGTGAATCAAGAAGCAAGAATTAAGAATCATGAAAAATACAGCTCGACATTTATACCGATGCGAAAATCAAATTTTTTATTTCCCGTAAAACTTCTGATGGGATTGGATCGCGCTCTGGAGACTCGCCCGGGTATCTCCAAGCCGTGATAATTTTCAGCTGTTTTTCACTTTTCATTTTTCGCTTTGCTATGACGTACATCGCCCATATTTCCGAATACGTCTTCCCTCCGGCAGGCTGCATGCATGCGACAGCTCCGTCCATAATCCCTTCCTCAATCCGCCTCGGGTATCGGAGCACGCGTATCACGCGCGACTCCGTCAGGCGATAATGCCGCATTTTCATCCGCGCGTGATTGGTCCAGACGTATTTCCCCTCCCGCGCCGCATTCATATCCTAACAAGTATACTACGCATGGGAGAAAAATGAAGAGGGACCCTTGCATCAAGCTCGGATCCCTCACGGATTACTGCCTCACAGGGCAGTGTATGCTAACAGCGATACCGATCCAGAAAATCATGCTGGATGTTTTCAGGCGTCTTAGCCATCATACTCACAAACACAGCCGCTGAAACAATCATCACCAGAGAAACGTGTCCGGTTATACTGTTTTGCAACGCAATCCCTGTCGCGAGTCCGATCCCGGAACATATCATCGCGAGTGCAGACAGGGGCATAAGCCACACCCGCCACAGGAAAGCACGCCTCCGACGGACCAAACTCTGACGCACCAGCTCCGAAATCTTCTCCATGGGGAGGAGACTTTCTCCCCACAAAGCAATACGGTAGCGCTTATCGCCCGCAATCCCGATGAGAAGCGGGTCCCGCGCGTCGCGACGGACTGGTGTGCACACCTCATACGCCTCAAACAAATCCATGTTCAATGTCCAGTGGAATTCTTCCATCACCGCTGGCGGTGCCTTGAGCCTAGTCAGAGTGGTGATCACTTCGGCGGATGAAAAAAACGCATGCGTGCGATTAAATACGAAAGAAGTCGGCAGCCAATGCGTCCACGCGACCATCTCCTCTTCCGCCACCAAAGGATAAAACATGTCCGGCGACAGAGGAGCAGTCCGGATATCTTCCATCGTTGGTACGGCATCCCCTACCGCCAACAATTCCCCAACCGGAGTTTTGTCCGAGAGCCCTTTACGATATACCACCGCTTCCATGTATGCCTCCTAAGCATGGATGGAAATGTCAGTCATGCGGCAACGCATACTGCCGCATATAAGGAACAGGATTTCAGCATAGCACAATGAAGTCGTACTTCAAGAGCAAAACTAAAATCCGTCCCGATATCGGGACGGATTTTAGTTTTGGTACTTTCTGATTATTTCGCAAGCTCCGCGTCTATATCTGCAAGCCCCTGATCAAGACCTTCTGTCTGTATGGACTGCAGGTCTTGCTCTTCGGGCAGAGTCTCTGCGGCGGGCATCATATTTTCTCCAGCCTGCTCCTCCGATCCCGTGGGCGTACCGTATGGAGCGCCCGGCATCAGCGCGAGCATATAGGCAAGAGCTACGATAGCGGCGATGACGAGCGCGATCACCGCAAGACGCGACATACTTGATGAACCTGTTTCCTGCATATGAGTTAAAAGAGTTAGCAAATGATAGGGAGCGTGTTATTGTGCCGGTGTCGTTGTGGCACCATTGCGGCCGCGAGCGCCCAACTCCTTGATGGATGCCGTCACGTCTACCAGCGCGCGATGCGCTTCTTTTACTTTCATGGCAACGCCTTCCACCAGAGCGCGGACTTTCTTGAATGATTCTTTGAAATCTGTACTACTCACTGCATCGGCATATTTTGCCTTTGCGTCCGCAAGCGCTGTCTCGGCTTCGGTAATCTTTGCCCGCGCGACGGTAAGCTTGGCCTGCAGGGCGGCAAGATCAGCCGGATCTGCGGGTGACGAAGTCAAACGGGTCTCTATCTTGTCGGCAACGCCTTTGAGCCGGTCAATCGCCTCTTCAAACTTCTTCATCATGTTTGCGAAAAACTGTTCAACCCTTTGCGCTCTCTGCTC
>CAZYED010000086.1:0-2531 GCA_964646295.1 uncultured Candidatus Saccharibacteria bacterium
CGAGGGACATGCGGTGCTCTTTGGGGTCTAGCAGACAGTCCGTTACATCAATTCCACCGGAATTTCTTTGATCTTTCGTAATGCCTTGTCGTTGGTGAAGAATTTCTCTGCGCCGAAATCAAGCGCCGTCGCTATATGAATTGCATCCGGCGTGGTAATGCCGTAGCGTGCGCGGAGATCAGAAGCGATATCCACGATAGCTTCATTAATACCCGCAATGGTGAGATGGGGAAAATGAGCAAGGTGCTCTTTGTATTGCGCCGCGAGATCATGTCTGCCAAGCTTTTTGGGTCCGGTGAGAATTTCAATGATTCCGATGCTTGAAAATACCGCTTCTACATCCCCTCGCTCTACGGTTTGCAACAGGCGCCCGGCTTTCTTGCCGGATCCGCCTTTATCTTCCAGAAGATAGATGAAAATTACCGTGTCGAGGCCGATTTTCTGTGCCATGATGAGCGCTCTTGTTTTATATAGTGCGTACCACCGCCAAGAGTTTGCCATACTTCTTTCCCTAGCCCTCGCATGGTTTCCGTGCGGTGTTCGGGATGTTTGAGGAGCAATGCGCGGTCTTTGTCCATTGGGTATACGCCAAGGCGTGAACCCGCTTGGAGCTGCATCTTCTTTCGGACGTCGCGCGGGACGACTATTTGATACTTCTGTGAGAGTTTTGCCGTTTCCATGAGATTGATACTAATTTATATTATGCTTTACATCGTATCAAAAAGTAAAACGAGTGTCAAATCTTAAATCTCATCCTCAAAGTTTTGCTTCTCGCAAGACAAGATACAGCCAAACGCGGAGGCGTTTGGCTGTATCTTTAATCTTCTTGAGTGGATTTATGCCGCGGGCTGTTCGGGTGCTGTCGGCTTCTCTTCCGCCGGCTTTGCGTCGGGGCGTACGAGGCCGAGGGACATGCGGTGCTCTTTGGGATCAAGCAGGAGGATTTTGAGATCGTAGCTCTCACCCGCTTTGAGGGTCTCCTGGAGTTTTTGCTGGGTGCCGAATTCGGAGATGTGGACGAGTCCCTGGATTTGCGGCTCTATCTCGGCAAATGCGCCAAATGACGTGAAGCGCGTGACTTTGGCTTTGACGGTGTCGCCGCGGTGGTATTTTTCCGCGATCTTGATCCACGGGTCTTCTTTGAGGGCTTTGAGCGACAGCGCTATCTTCTCGCCCTGGATGTCTATGATTTTTGCGCTGACGCGATCCCCTACTTTGAGCACGGCGCGGGGGTCTTCTATGAGCGTCCAGTCAATTTCGGAAATATGAATGAGTCCCTCAAGCGAGTCGCCGAAGCGGACAAACGCGCCAAAGTCTACGACGCCTGTGACTTCTCCCTCTATGATGTCTCCGGTCTTGTACTGCGCCAAAGCCGCGCGCGACTCGTCGCTTGCAATACCCTTTTCGCTGAAGATGAGCTTCTGCTCGGCAGGATCAAGGTCTATGACTTTGAGCCGTATGGTTTGGCCTACAAGCTTTTGCAATTCAACAAGGATGCGTTCTTTGTCGCCGCCCTCTACGCGCGGGTAATTTTTGGCCGAGAGCTGGCTTGCCGGCAAAAAGCCCTTGATGCCTTCGTGCTCAATGATGAGTCCTCCGCGGTTTGCTTCAAGCACGGGGAGATCAATAGCCTCTCCTGTGTCGCGGAGTTTTTTCAAGACGACCCAGCGCTTTTCTTCGCCCGCTTCTTTGAGGGAAAGCTCTACGAATCCTTTTTCGTTATCAAGCTCTACGATCTTGGCCGCGAGGGGGTCGCCCGGCTTGAGCGTCTTGATGATGTCTTCCGCGGCTTTGTATTCGCGGCCGTATACGATGCCCGTACCCTTGGGTCCGAGGTCTACAAAAAGCATGCCGCGGCGCTTTTCAATCACGACGCCTTCGGCGATATCACCCGGTTTCAAAAAAGCCCCGCCCGCGTTTTTGAGCAGGAGTTCCATGGGGTGGCGGGGGCCGATGCGCGCGGCATCGCGTGTGGCGGTGGACGCCCCTTCGGCGCCGTCGGCTGATGTCTCGGAGGTATCTATCATAAAACGAAGTATAGGCAAGAAGGCTTATTTTTGCAAGTTTTGTGAGAAAGCCCCGCGCGCCGGAGGCGCGGGGGGCATCACGGGTTGACAAAGGTAATTATTTAGTGTTAATACAGCGACGAGGCATAGGAGTTTCAGAAACGGCGCCTCTGTGCGCCCTTTGACAACCGAGAGGAGAGAGTATGGGGAAGTTCTCATTGCGTATGGATGTGTATGGCGCAAGCCATGCGGAGCCGGACAAGAGTTTTGTCATGGAGGTCAATCCCGTGGAGGGGACGCACGAGCAACAGCCGATTCTGTGCGTGCATGATCGCGCAAGCGGTCTGGACGCGCGTATCGCATTGCCAAAAGGAGACTACTCCGGCGTGCCGGAAGCCCTGGCATCGCTGGGGCAAAATCCTGAAGATATTGAGCGCGCGGTGCGCAAAGTGGTCGCGCTTTTCCAACTCTTCGAGTTAAAGGAAAAAATTAGTTGCTGATTTTCATACACTACGGCTTTACTAA
>CAZYED010000087.1:0-2516 GCA_964646295.1 uncultured Candidatus Saccharibacteria bacterium
GGGACTGCCGGAGGTGGTATGTGACGCCCGGGCTCGTAGAAATGGGCGCGCGGATGCGGGACGTGCATCGCGAGATCGGCAGGAGTCTTGCGCAAGCTGGGATTGAAAAAATCATCCTGATCAAAAACTCCGTAACTTCTTTTATTGAAGAGGGGTTACAGGAGGAGCGATACAAAGGCGATATTGTGTGGTTTGACGACGCGCTCGCGGCATATGCGGCATTGCCGCACCTGACTGTAAAAGGCGATGTGGTGCTCCTGCAAAACGACTGGCCGGATCAATATCAATAAATCTGAAGAAAAGTGAAAAAAACTATAGCAGTTATCTTTGGCGGCCGGAGCGCGGAGCATGATGTATCCATCATCACCGCGCATACGCCCATCATCCAGTCTTTGCTCGCATCCGGGCAGTTTGACGTGTGGCCGATCTATATTGCCAAAGATGGGTCGTGGTACGCGGATACCGCCATGAATGATCTTGTGTATTTTACAAAGGACGGTCTTGAGACTCGCCTGGCACGACAGAAAAAAGTACGCATCCTCTTTGATAACGGATTGCAAATCATTTGGCCGGGCTTGAGCGCCAAGACCATCCATATAGATATCGCATTTCCCGCCATGCACGGCACATTTGGCGAGGACGGGAGCCTGATGGGGCTTTTGCGTATGGCAGGCGTGCCTTTTGTCGGCTGTGATATATTTGCGTCCGCCGTTGCCATGGATAAAGTGTTGACCAAGCAGGTGGTTGCCGCCGAGGGCATCCCCGTAGTGCCGTATGTGTGGTTTACAAAAAACGACTGGGAGACGAAAAAAGATCAGTACAAACAGAAAATCAAGGCATTGCGCTGGCCGCTTTTCGTAAAACCGGTGCATTTGGGATCAAGCATCGCGATTGCCAAAGTCAAAGATGATGCAGAGCTTGAAAACGCCGTTGAAGTCGCTCTCCACTACGACGACAAAGTTCTGGTGGAGGAGAGCGTGGAAAATCTCATAGAGGTAACGCTCCCTATTATGGGTAATGACGATCTGCGTCTCGCCGGTATAGAAAGGCCGCTCAATAAAACCGAATTTTTTGATTTCAACGATAAGTACCTTTCGGGCGGCAAAAAAACCGGAGGGGTAAACAGCCAGTACAGTCAGATTCCGGCGGATATTGATCCTGCACTTGCCCGACAAGTGGAAGACTTCGGGAGGAGGACATACCGCGTACTCGGGTGCTCCGGTATCGCCCGCGTGGATTTTTTAATTGACGGCGCTACCAAGCAAATCTACGTCAACGAAGTAAATACTCTTCCGGGGAGCCTCTATCATCACAACTGGAAAAAAGTCGGCGTATCGGCTGTTGAGCTTGTCACCAAGCTAATCGCGCTTGCGGAAGAACGCTTTGCCGCGCACCAAAATCTCACCTATACATTCGGCTCCAGCATCCTCAAAAATGCAGGAGGACAGAAAATGTGAGAAACCCCATCCGGTGCATGGCCGAATGGGGTGTGAGATGATGGGGACGATGCGTTTTAGCGCTTCGTCATTTTAAATTGGATATATGGGGCTATATTGCGGATGCCTCCATCATCCCAAAAGTGAAATGTCTGTGCGGTGATTTTCCCTAGACAGAGCACCGCAGTAAGGAGGAGTAAGACAACGAACGCTTTATGCAGCATGTAACTACTCCTTTGAAGAATGGGTGGATAGAAAGACCAGTTTGTGCCATACTCATAGCATTATTTGGGCTGAAAAGCAAAGGATTTTATGCAAAGAGGGAAAAGAATCATACGGAGTTTTCGCGCTGCGTTCCACGGCTTTTGGCATGTACTCCGGTATGAGTCCTCGTTTAAATATATGTGCGTTGTGGCCGTACTGGTGCTTGGCGGCATGCTGTATTTTGGCACGAGCCGGCAGGAAAATGTCGCACTGCTTACCATGATATTCGCTGTCCTCGCGCTTGAGCTGATGAATACCGCATTTGAGCGATTTCTTGACTTTCTCAATCCGCAGCATGACGAGAGGATCAAGATGATCAAAGATGTGCTTGCGGCGATCGTGCTTGTAGTGTCCTTGGGGGCCGCCGTGATCGGTGCAGTCATATTCTATCCATACCTCTAGAGCATGTCTCAAAAAAGAAAAGTCCCGAGTTATGCACCCGGGACTTCAGATGTCGCTCCTGCTACGAGCCGGTATACCGGCTCAAAATCCGGACGATGCCGGTCTACGATCACGTAGGCAAAACCGTGCAGTATTGCGGCGCGGCGGTCTGTTTCGTCATCACCCACAAAAAGAACTTCCGAGGGACTTATGCTATGAGCCGTGAGCCAGCGTATGACGGCGGCAAGACCCTGCGGCGTTTCCTTCCGTCCATGTGAACGGAGCACGAGTGCATGTTGGTCAGGTGCACCCCACGCATCCGAGACGCTTGATCGCACATGGACGAAGTCCATGAGACCAAGAGTCATTCCACTCCGGCGTGCGGAGCGGACGAGTCCCCATCTACTGCGTCCTGTCGCAATTCCTACGCGTATA
>CAZYED010000088.1:0-2490 GCA_964646295.1 uncultured Candidatus Saccharibacteria bacterium
ACGAGGAATATCCCTATGAGACTATAGAGTCCATCATCGTGCAGACGGTGGACGCAATCTCGGCATCCCGTCCCGGAGCGCGCCGCGACTCGGTGGAAAACTATCTCAAGCGCCTGGAGGAGCTTGAGAAGATCGCAACGTCATTTGAGGGCATAGAAAAAGCATATGCGATCTCTGCAGGCCGCGAGATCCGCATCTTCGTCACCCCCGAGAAAGTAAGCGATCTTGAAGCGCGCGATCTTGCGCGCGCAATCGCCCTTCGCGTTGAAAACGAACTCAAATACCCGGGCGAGATCAAGATCACCGTCATCCGCGAGTCGCGCGTCATAGAATACGCCCGGTAGGCTTTTCCCGCATCATACAAAGCCAAACCCGCCCTAGCCGGGTTTGGGGCATATACTCTATATAAGCTGTCTATGGCTTAGTCTCCGGAAAAACATACTTAGCAAGATAAACATCAAAGGGATGTGCGCTATAAACTTTATCTACAAGCAGATACTCCGGCCATTCTCTCCTAAATGCGCTCGTACAGTCCGCTATGGGCATTGCCGTAACTTCACAGACGAGAAATGTGTAGCGAGGATCCGCGATTGATTCAAAACTGTTACCTGACGAATCATCCACAGAGGTGAGCTTTCTATGGGTTACTTCCTCAAGCTTCACCCAAAATGGCGCATCGGTCGTAAATAAAAACCCTCCTCTCTGATCTTTATATGCGGCAATGCGAAAAAAATGGTCTGTCGCGAGATGTTCACGTCTCTGGATATTTCTGCTTTCTGACAGGATAATATCGCGAACGCCGTCTATGCTTTTGATCTGCCGAGCGGTATAGACGTCCTGAGCATAGGCAACTATGGCAAAAGGTGAACTTCCGAACAGAAACGCCGCCGAGGCGGGAACCGTATAAAGAGGATAGCGCATCTCAATTCCAAAACGGATAAAATTGAAATTATCCGAAACCATTCCAAAAAGAAGAGCAGTCATGACAAATCCTGTGCAGGCATAAAAAATATTTCGGGAACAAATCCAGCGAATTTGTTCCGCAATAAGAATAAACAATATTCCGAATAACGGAGTAAAATAATGCGGCTGTAGCGGCTTATCTATAAAAGAAGAGATCACGATCGTCTGACATACTGCAAGGAATAATACGAACAAAAGAATCGTCTTCGCACGTGATTCGCGAATATAGTAACCTATAAAAAGAAACGCCATTATGGTGACAAAAGCCGCCATGGCCTCCACGGAAAGACCTTGACCCCAGCGGATGTTAAAAAATATGAGATCAATATTATACTTGATATTTTGGATAAAGTGACGGATGCCGATCGTGGGAATATCAGCTGACAAAAGTACGCGCGCAGTATTTGTCCGCATCAAAGAAATTGCCACCGGCATCCACCATACAAAAAAAGAGGCGCATGAAACCGCTATAATTTTAAAGTATGCACGGGTCGCATCTGCCTCCTTGCGAGCGATAAGAAAGGCAAGCACGAAGAAAACCGGCGCAAGAACAAATACCGAATTATGGATTGCCGCGGCGAAAATAAAAGTAAATATAGAAGTAAGCAGGAGAGCAAGATTCCTTTTCTCATAGCCCATAAACATCAGGAGAAAACTCAAATTCAGAAATGGCTGCATGAGATAGGGTTGCCACATCTCCGAAGATTGTACAAGATTCAGACGGCTGAAAAGAAAGAGAGTTGCGGCAAAAAACCCTGTAACTTCGCCGAACATTTTCTTTGCGAGAAGATAGAGAATCACTCCCGTAGTAAGTTGCAAAAGTACATTCACAAGCCCCAGAAACATAATATCGTTTCGGATCAGCAAGAATCCCGCAAGGACATAGTAATAAAGAGGACTGTTCTTTATACCGCCCAGCATGCCGTTCCACGGCCCCATAAGAGGATACTCATGGTATGCGACGATGTGGCTTGCAACCAAATAATCCCTGCTGGCTTCGGGATTATTGATAGGGTAATGGAGATTAGACAGCCGAAGCACGAGAGCGATCAGCAGTAGGAGAAAAAAGGCCGTATTGTACCAATGCTTCCAATCTAGCATTGTTTTGATCCAAGACACGTCTTTTACCGGTATCACAGCACTAAAAGTTGAAAGCCCGCTTATCGGTAGAGCGTCATCATCTCCGCAATCCCCCGCTCGCACTGTTCTTTAGGAACTTTTGCCAGCGTATTACAGAGGGCATGCGCCGATGATTCGGGCAATCTCTCAAAAATGAATTCCTGCGCGGCGGAAGATACGCAGAGAGTATGAGCATCGCCATCATCAAATCTATCGCATACTTTTCGCGCCGCATCGGACGATCCGCGTGAGCTTTGAGTCGCGAAAAGACCTACGCTCCGCACGCATGAGTCTTTGAGTCCGCCTGAAAGCTCGGCGCACGCGCGAATGGTCGGGGTAGTGTCCCCTCCCCTATACAGCAAAGAGAATGCGTGATTGCGGACGCATTGCGACTGAAATTGCTCCGGC
>CAZYED010000089.1:0-1845 GCA_964646295.1 uncultured Candidatus Saccharibacteria bacterium
TGCGGTTGGCTCAATGGTGGTATTCACAAATGACAAGCCAGATAAAAATGAATATCGGAAATTCAAAATCAGGACAATCACGCAATCGGACGACGTGGGAATGCTCAAGGAGGTTCTGCGGAGGCGTTCCAGAAATGTATGGCCGCTCCCGGATCTCATCCTCGTCGACGGGGGAAAAGGGCAAGTAAGCGGCGCAAAACAGGTGCTCGATGAATTAGGGCTTAGGATCCCGGTCGTGGGCATTGCAAAAGGACCGGAACGGAGACGGAACGATGTGCTCGGCATTGTCCCGCGGGGCATCCAGAAAAAAACGCTTGTGCAGGCGCGTGACGAAGCGCACCGCTTCGCAATTCAGTATCATAAAAAAGTAAGGGACATGGAATTTTTTCCAAACTAGCGCTATAATGACTGAACCTGGAAATAAAAATGAACGCCATTGATTTTTGGAAAGCGGCCATTAAGGATCCTCGCGTCGGCGCTCTCGCGGCAAGCTCAAAGTTCGTGGCTTCGCGGATTGCGCGGGAGCTAAAACCGGAATACAAATATATTATTGAATACGGTGCGGGCGACGGTGCGATTACAAAAGGGATTCTGCGGCGCTTGTCACGCGACGGGAAATTAGTGGCAGTGGAGGTGCACAAGGACCTCGTGAAAGAGATTAAAAAAATAGATGACCCGCGGCTCGCGGTGCTTGATCGAGACGTAGTTGAAGTATCACGTGATTTAAAAAACCTTGGTTTGCCACGGATTGATGCAGTTGTTTCCGGCGTGCCGCTTTCGTTTTTCTCTCCCAGCTCGCGCCGGGAGATCGTGAATAATACGCATGGAGCGCTCGCGCCGGGAGGGACATTTATCGTCTATCAACACTCTTTTCTTGTGCTGTCGCTCATGAAGGAAATATTCGGCAGCGCGCGCCTCTCATTCGAGCCGCGGAATTTATTGCCTTATTTCTTAATGATAGCGGAGAAGTAGGCTAAAAAATTAGTCCAATACTACTATCTCCGTAAAGTTGATGCCGAACTTAAGCGCGGCGTCTTTCGAAGGCATCCAGACATCTACAAAGTTTGCTTTTCTCCGGTGCATCCGGTCTAGAACCACGAAGATCTTTTCTCCAAAGACTTCCGGAATTTTAATCTTCGTGCCAAACGGCAGAAGATTTGTTGCGACAATGCCATCCCGCACGGTTTCACCAGATGCGGTTATAAGGGGCGTGGCATCGGTTTCTTCCAACGTGCTGGAATAAGCCGTCACCCACACTTTTAAGATTTCTGGTGCGGGAAACGCAACGCTTTGGGTCGTTATAGTGTTTTTGCCGACGATTCCGTTTGGATGAAGAGCAGACAACATGATTGCTCCAGCCAAAAAATATGTACCCATTGTTTTTTAACAAAAAACGCCCACTTGAGGGGTGCTTATTGTGCTAGGCAATTCTATGCCATAAAAAGGGAAATGTCAATAGGCAGTATTGACACGCACATTCCGGCGCTATAGAATCTTCGCTGTGGCAGTTCTTTGAAATTATAGGAGTGGAGGCATGGTGGAGAAAGAGGTAAAAACTTGGGGCCCGCCCTTGTTTAAGATTGTGGCTATAGAAATTGGGATTGTGATTTTGGCTTGCGCCTTGGCCGCTTTACTCTTTGGAGAAGGCACTTTTTGGTTTGCTTTTGTAATTACCGTGGCAGGAGTTGCAGTCATAGTCGATTGTTTGAGAAAAGAAAAGCCTTTCCAAGCCAGAGCTGCGCTCGTTCTCATATATTTTCTCGTTGGGTCCGCATCTTTGGCGATATCACTTGTCCCAGGCGAAGAGCTCATCCAAAATATAAGTTTCTGTATAGCAATCGCGGC
>CAZYED010000089.1:1855-2186 GCA_964646295.1 uncultured Candidatus Saccharibacteria bacterium
GCTTTCCTGGTTGGCATGATAACAGGGGATGGAATTGGCTGGAGGAACAGAGTTCTCCTGGAGTAAAACCTCCATTGCCATGAATTTTTAAAAAATGGCTCCGTACAAAATTTCGTATGGAGCTTTTATATATGATAAGATTAAGGGCATGTTTGATTTGGTTGCCATAACTAAAACCGCCGGATATGTCGGACTTTTCTTGATTGTGTTTGCCGAGTCCGGAGTTTTTCTCGGGTTTTTCTTGCCTGGCGACAGCCTACTTTTTACTGCTGGATTTTTGTCATCACAAAATTTTTTGAATATTTTTATCCTTATTCCTATCCTCTTTCTG
>CAZYED010000090.1:0-339 GCA_964646295.1 uncultured Candidatus Saccharibacteria bacterium
CGCCATTAAGCACATACCGTTTCGCCTTGAAACGACTGAGTGCTTTGCGTAAGACCTTATCATAGAGAAGTTTCCCCCCGATGTGGAAATCGCTGATTATGATCGTATTGACCTCTTCCCGTCGTGCATGCTTAGGCATGATTACTCCTTTTGTGATATATACGCCACTTTGTTCTGCCGCGACTATACCACACCAAGGCAAAAGGGAGGAGCCGCCGCGTCTTGACGCGGCGGCTCCTTTTTTGCTCTCAATAGATCACTTTGCTCTCTTCGTCTGATGTTCATCGGTATTGTAGGGCCGCTTGAACCCGATCTCCCAAACCCAACTGAGGCTGTAGG
>CAZYED010000090.1:364-1776 GCA_964646295.1 uncultured Candidatus Saccharibacteria bacterium
TGCCCTGCTCCATCATGCGCCGGGCAGTATTGGTATCCTCGCCGTAGAAGGTGACTGACGTATCGTACCCGCCAGCGCGCTCGAGCGCCGATGCGCGGATAAACATATTGCCGCCCATCCCCACACAAGCACGACGACTAGGACTCAGCAGCTGGTGCGTCGTCCACAAGAGCCCGATCTGATAGGCGTATGAGATCCAGCGGAAGCTCAAATGCCCATCGTAGTAATAGTACGGACCCGATACGCATACGACCGCCGAATCCGCAAAATACGCGACCCCGCGCGCAAGCCAACCAGACTCGGGGATACTATCGGCGTCGAGCTGCACGATGATCTCTCCCTGTGCCGCCCTGCGACCCGCTTCGCGCGCATGCAAAAGTCCCTTCCGACTCTCGTGGATCACGCGCACTCCGTGGAATCCGTAGGCAATATCCGACGTCTCGTCGGTACTCGCATTGTCCACGACGATGATCTCGTATTCTTCGCCGGGGAGATACTGGAAACGGACCGCCTCAAGCGTGGAGCGTATACACCCGGCTTCGTTGTGCGCCGGTATTACGATGCTGGCTTTCATGGTGTTCTCCATTCATTTTTCTGCCGCGATAATACCACAAAATCTTCTATTCATCTCATGTTTATATACGGGGAAGTACCATGAGTTTTTAGCGGTTAATTTCACCTTGATATGAAAAAGAAACAGTATTTCGTGCTCTATATGGCGCCTATTGATGAATTCCAAAAACTCATGGCCGAAATGGCCGATGCGAGTCCCGAAGAACAAAAGGCGGGCATGGCCGACTGGAACGACTGGATACAAATGCACAAAAAAGAGCTCATCGATGCAGGGAAGCCCCTCGGCAAGACCAAGCGCGTGACCGATGGCGTTGTCACTGATTTTCAAAACGATATCGGCGGCTACTCGATCGTCCAAGCAGAATCACACGAAGAAGCCGCGAAGCTGTTCGCGGTGAGCCATCCTCATTTCAAGATCCCCGGAGCATGGATCGATGTCATGGAGATCATGGACATGCCGGGGATGTAGGAAGACTACATTACAAAGAAAAAGGCCCCGGTTTTTCACGGGGCCTTTCGTTTTTTACTCAAAGAACTTTTACCGTGCAAGCGCCAAGAATCTCTGGCGCCAGAAATAACGCCTGTAATCCTTCATGTGACCAAGATAGCTCACGCGCAGACTTTTGTGCCCATCGCGGAAAAAACGCAGATTGATCGCCGCCCTCTGACTGACATCCAGTGAACGTCCGGCGACAAACGGTCCGCGATCCACCACGACCACCCACTCGCACGGCTTGGCCTTGGCGGCGGTGTTACAGACCCGCAATTTAGTGCCAAAAGGCAGTGTCTGATGCGCCGCCATATGCGGATTATCCTTGTCGAATATGACACCCGAAGCA
>CAZYED010000090.1:1786-2116 GCA_964646295.1 uncultured Candidatus Saccharibacteria bacterium
GCTTTTTGCGGGGCCTATTGTCTAGAGAAACCCAAAGATCTGAACTACTGGTCCCGGGCAACTGCCCAAGGTCGCCGCTGCGCGAAATACTGTCTGTAATCACGCATACGTCCAAGATAAGTCACCCGCAGAGTCTGGTGCCCCTTGTCGCGAAAACCAAGACGCCGGGCCGCACTCTGACTCACATCTAAGCTACGACCCGCGACAAATGGTCCGCGATCCACCACAACGATCCATTCGCACGGCTTTGCCTTGGATGCCGGATTACAGACTTGTAGCTTCGTACCGAATGGCAGTGACGGATGCGCGGCCATATGCGGATTATCCTTG
>CAZYED010000091.1:0-2031 GCA_964646295.1 uncultured Candidatus Saccharibacteria bacterium
TGATTTTAGATCAAACGGTTTTCTATCCGCAGGGCGGGGGACAGCCGTATGATACGGGCGTCATTGAGTCGCCATCGGGGAAATTGCTTGTGGAGGAGGTGCGCTTTGCAGAGGGTGTTGTGTGGCATATGGGGGTCTTTGAGTCCGGAAGTTTTGCCGCGGGCGAGAGCGTGATATGTCGTGTGGACGCGGATCGGCGCCTGCTTCATGCAAGGATTCATTCTGCGGGGCATCTCGTGGATAAAGCCGTGGCGGAACTGGGTTTGCCGTGGCGGCCGGGCAAGGGATACCATTTCCCGCAGGGGCCGTATGACGAGTACGAAGGGAATCTGGACGGATTTGATAAGGAGAAATTGAAGAACGATCTTGAAAGGCTCTGCAATACATATATACTCGCGGGAGGAAAGACGGAAATAATCTTTATGACGCGGGAAGAAATGCAAAAAACATGCCGCTATACGCCTGATTTTCCGATGGAGAAAGGCGAGCGGGCGCGCGTGATCATACACGCGGGATTTGCCATGCCTTGCGGCGGCACGCCCGTCGCTGATTTGGCGGACATCGGCCCGATTACAATCCGTAAGATCAAGCAGGAAAAGGATAAAATCCGCATCGGATATGATGTGAGCCATGAGCGCTGACATTTTGCGGTGGAAAACTTTTCTTGCCAGGATGGCGTTTCATCTGATAGAGTAGGGATAACAATTTAATATATTATCAAGAGTGCGGGGAGGGAATTGGCCCAATGATCCGCCGGCAAATCCTGATCGTCAAGCGATCAGGGGAGTGCTTCTTCCAGCCCACAAAGCAGAAGTGGGAAAGATATGTTTCTTTCTTACCCCTTCATGCGAGGGATTTTACTTTTATATGAGGAACAATCAGACGTATACGGTGGAGAGCGTTACATCCGGCCATCCGGACAAGATCTGCGATCAGGTGTCCGATGCGATTTTGGACGCCTATATCGCGCAGGATCCGACATCGCGCGTGGCTGTGGAGACGTTCGGCTCGCACGGGCTTTTTGTGGCCGGTGGCGAGGTAACAAGCAGAGGATCGGTGGATGCGGCGAAGATTGCGCGCACGTTTTATCGCGACCTTGGCTACAAGGATGATCTGCAGATCATGACCAATATCGTCCAGCAGTCGCCCGATATCGCCCAGGGCGTGGATACGGGCGGCGCGGGAGACCAGGGCATCATGTACGGATACGCAACCAAGGAAACGCCCGAATACATGCCCCGCGCGGTAGCACTCGTGCATAAGCTCGTGCAGGGGCTTGAACATCTGCGCAAGACCGACCCCGAATGCTCGTGGCTCGGCCCCGACGGCAAATCACAGATCACGATGGAGGACGGAAAAGTCCGCACGGTGCTGATTTCCTGCCAGCACGCGGACAGTATTGATCAGCCGCAGATCAAAGAGATTCTGACGCGAAAGCTTATCGGTCCGGTCATGGGGGATCTGACGGGCATTGAAGTACTGGTCAATCCGACAGGCAAATTTATCATCGGCGGATTCGCCGCGGATACCGGCCTTACCGGACGCAAGATCATCGTAGATACGTATGGCGGTCTTGTGCGGCACGGCGGCGGATGCTTCTCGGGCAAAGACCCGACGAAAGTAGACCGCTCGGCCGCGTATATGGCGCGATTTGCGGCAAAAAATGTGGTGGCAAACGGTCTGGCAAAAGAATGCACGGTAGCGGTGGCGTACGCGATCGGCCGTGCGGAACCGCTCATGGTGTATGCGGAGGCGGAGGACGGGCGTGATATCTCGGCGGCAGTCAAAGAAAAGTTTGATTTCCGTCCCAAGGCGATTATTGAGAGGCTCAATCTGCGTCGGCCGATTTATGCCGCGACCGCCGCATACGGCCATTTCGGCAGGGAAGGATTCCCGTGGGAAGAAATTATTTCGCTATAGAGCATGTCTGGTGATGTGGATAACTTGATATTCACATGCGCCGGTATGCGATATACTGGTGCGGAGGCGGAGTGAGCCTCATTCTATAGATTAGCGGTATAAAGTATATAC
>CAZYED010000092.1:0-1962 GCA_964646295.1 uncultured Candidatus Saccharibacteria bacterium
GGTATTATGACCCAGAGTAAACATCCGTTTGTTCTGGCAGTGGATATCACCGGTTCCATGCATAAAAAACCTGCGATCATCTATGCAAAAACCCCGCATCTTGAGAATGAAGCAAGGGTATACCTTGGGGATGACGTAGAGATATGTATAGGCGCGGTGGGTGACATCTTTGCGCGCGATAAGTATCCTCTCCAGGCGCGGCCGTTTTCCGCAGGACTTGCTATCAAAGAGCAGATCGACAAGTTGGTGTTGGAAAAAGACATGGGTGGAGGCACAAAGCATGAGAACTACGAGCATATGGCGCTCTATATCGAGCGTAATATCTCAATGCCCAATGCCATCACGCCCATCGTCGTGTTTACCGGAGACGAAGTTCCCTATGACTTCGTGGAGCCGGATACGGCCAGGCACCAGATTTATGTCGACATTAAGGAGCGCATGACAACCGAGGATATCTTCGCGCGTCTGAAAGACAAAGCCGCAGTCTATATGATAAAGTATCCGTACAATCAGGAGTCTCATAGAAGTAGCGGCGACCGGATGAGCGATATTGATAAATGGATGTATGAGCGCTGGGCCGGGCTTGTGGGTGAAGATCACCTCTCGTATCTGGTAGATCCGGAGCGCGTGGTAGACACAATGTTCGGCATATTTGCAAAAGAAACAGGGAAAATCCCTTATTTCCGCGAAGAGCTACGCGGGCGTCAGACACCTGCGCAGGTCGCGGCGGCGGAGAAATCCCTTATGACGATCCACGCCGATACGGCAAAAAAGGATCCCTCGGTCCATTCGGGGCGCTCAATTATCTGGAATCTGTAACGCGGGAATGATGGTAAGAACTCATAGCTGACGAGACGCGGGAGGGCAGATCGTGCACTCCCGCTTTTTTCTTCCTTTCCTATAAAAGGAGACATTCCATGAATAGAACGTGGAGACGCTACGTTCCGGCCCAGCATCAGATGGGGAAGAAACTCGAGCTCGACATTACCTTGTGGCCGAGTTTTCCGCATTTCGGGCGGTTTGCGGGCGATGCGCGCGTATCGGGCATCCGCCTGAACAATCCCTCAATCTCGCCATCCGACCTCAACCGAGATTTGCGCACCGCGCGCGAGCACATAAGTCAGGCGCCGCTGTGGTTTGACATCAAGGGAAAACAACTGCGGGTGACCAAGGTACATGAGAACCCGGATCATCTCGATATAGTCCTCAATCACTGCATTAGCGTGGACACGCCGGTAAACGTCTTTTTTAAGGCAGGCGCGGATTTCGCAGAGATCGCGCATCTTGAGGAAGGAGGCAGGCGGCTGATTTTCAACGACGGTCCCACCTATATGGTTTCCGAAGGGGAATCGCTTCATATTCATCATCCGAGTTTCCGCACGTACGAGCCGTGGTATCTCGAACGGGAGATCGCCAAAATCGACATCGCGCGGCGGATGGGCATTACGCGCTTCTATCTGTCCTATGTAAACTCCCAGCGCTATGTGGATGAGTGCCGCGAGCTTATCGGACCTGATGCCGAACTGCGTCTCAAAATTGAGGATGAAGTAGGTCTTCGGTATGTTGCCCGCGAATTCGTAAAAAAAGACAATGTTACGCTTGTCGCGGGCAGAGGAGACCTCTATGTGGAAAAGAATCGTCCGCATGAAATTCTCCAGGCGATGCAGCTGATTATTCAAAGAGACTCCAAGGCGTGCGTAGCCTCGCGCCTGCTCCTGTCGGTGTTCCACGAATCCGTACTGCTGGTGTTTAACGAATTGATCCGCAGTAGGCCAAAAGATATCGATTATGACCGACTGCTTGCGGGAGTGAAAGAACCGAGTTTCCCGAGTTGCGCGGACTGGCACGAGCTTGCGTGGCTCTATGACATCGGATACCGTCTGTTTCTCCTGTGCGACGGGATCTGCATGGAAGAAAAGCTTCTTGCTCACGCCGTACACGAGTTTGAAAACTTCCGCCATT
>CAZYED010000093.1:0-1899 GCA_964646295.1 uncultured Candidatus Saccharibacteria bacterium
TTTTCCTGTGGTGAAATATCCGGTACAGGACATACCGGAGGAGCATGAAAAAGAACGCATTCACTGGCTCTCGGTCTATGGGCGTGCAAAAGTGATCCACAATGAAGTCGTACGGCACAATCTCCGCTATGTTGTGACAGTTGCGTTGCGATATCGGGGGAGAGGTGTGGATTTTATGGATTTGATTCAGGAGGGAAACAAAGGTCTCATGTATGCCGTGGATAGATTTGAACGCGACAGAGGCCTTCGGTTCCTTACCTATGCGACGTCTTGGATCAAACAGGCGATCGGGCGGGCGCTTTCCGACCAGCGCAGTACCATACGCCTGCCAAATCACGTAAATGAGCTCATGAATAAGTTCCTTCAGGCTGTTGAGGCGTTTCGTCTGCAAAACGGCAGGGAGGCGACCGAGGGGGAGCTTGCGCTTTATCTTGGTTGGGATTCGGAGCGGGTTCATACGCTTGCGGAAGCTTCTTCCTTGCGGACAGTTTCCCTGGATCGCCCGATCCGGCAGGGTGAGGCGGATACCATAGGCTCGTTGATCCCGGACTCAAAAAGTAAGGATCCGGTGGATGCGCTTATCGCAAAAGATAAGCCCCTATGGATGAGGCTCGGGCTTGAGTCGCTTACCGAGAGAGAGCGGACGATCATTATCATGCGGGGCCACACCGGAGAGGTGCCGCATTCGCTTGATGAGATCGGTGTTCATTTCGGACTTTCGCGCGAGCGCATGCGCCAGTTGGAAAAGAAGGCGCTGTACAGATTGCGCCGGTATTATCGGCGATACGGCGATAGAGACAACAAGTAAAAGCGGAAGCAGTACATGCTTCCGCTTTTTTCAATGACCGTCGTCGGCAAACAATTCGTAATATGCGATTGCGACAATCGGCCCGAGCGTCATCCAAAACACTATCTCCTCCACAGGGAAAGTCGCTCCGAAAAGCGTAATCACGCCAAGATAATTTTCCGTATCCGGAAAAGCCCAGAGTCCGAGTCGTACCGCCCGAATCTCCATGGCAAATCCGAAGAAAAAGAAAAATGCGGCAAGAGGAAGAAGTTTTTTGAGAAGTGCCGTGCGCCAGGTACAAAGGTAGATAACGACGGGTATCATGGCTAGAGCCGCAAAAATGCCATACGCATACCGTATGCGGATCATATCAGGAAAAGAATATACGGCGGCTAAGACAAGGGCAAAACAGGCGATACTGAAAATGGCAAGCCGCAGAAGCCATTTTGAAGTGCGTGCGAGGCGTTCGTCGTCAAGGAAGTGCTCATACCAGACAATGATGTAAAAGATATGAAAGAAAAACCAAAGCATTTCTTCGGGCGGTACGCCGAAGAATCTGAAAGAAAAGTCCGAGCGATAAGGCGTCCACGCGTTATTATGGAGCAAGATAATATCAAGCGAAAAAGCAAGAATGCCGATGAATAGGGTCGCGAGAAATATTTTGGAGAAATTCTTTTTTGCGCGCAAAGAGAGATATGCGGCAGGCAGAAGAAACCACGCTACGTTCAGCGCAAGAGAAGACAGAGAGGAAGAAATTCCCGTCGGGATGATAAACAGGGCGTACAAGCCGCTCACGACGGCAAGATCAATGACGCGTTTTGTTCCGGACGGCCGCTTCATTTTTTCACTTCCCAATTCTGCTCTTCAAGCGCTGTGATAATTTTATTCACTGCGGCGTCCGCCTCCGCATCGGTGAGCGTGCGCTCGGGCGACTGAAAGATAAGATGAAACGCGAGGCTTTTTTGCTCCGACTCGCGCAAGTCATCGTCTTGGAAGTAATCAAAGAGATCGGTGTCGGCAAGGAGCATCCCCCCCGTGTTTTCAATGACATTGAGTATGTCATCGGTACGCGCGTCTTGTGGTACGACGACGGCGATATCGCGGATGATTGC
>CAZYED010000094.1:0-1734 GCA_964646295.1 uncultured Candidatus Saccharibacteria bacterium
GTAGTAGGTTTATGTAGTTTCCTACTAGCTACTAGCTACTTCCTACAGGCTTTATTTCATTCGGAGCACAATGCGTCCCTTGGTATCGTCATACGGGCTCATCTCCACCCGCACGCGATCGCCCGGCAAAACCTTGATATAATGGATACGCATCTTACCGGACAAGTGTCCGAGAATCTGCCTGCCATCGGAAAGCTCCACTTTGAAGAGCGTATTCGGGAGGTTTTCAAGCACTACCCCCTCTTCCAGTTTTTTTTCTGCTTTGGGCACCATGGAGCTATTTGAAAATAGTAACAGAAAACAGGCGGTAGCGTCAATAGCCTATCGCCTGTTCATTTATGCCTACCTAGATGGGGTTTCTTCTTGGCACGGAAGGAGGTTGGGAAAAATGATCCGGTTTTACTACACTGGTCAATTTTGCAACACCACATTCGGGGCATGGATGCTGATCTACATCCGTACCGTAGGGTATTTTAATAGTGTGTATCTCCCCGTGACAGTTGCTACACCTCACGGACACAGGATATGTGCTTGGCGTGTTCATGTGCTTGATTTGCTATTCATTTTTGAAACCGACCTTTAATACTCTTACTCCTCTCCTTCTTTCTTTTTCTCCTCAAACTCGGCTTCTTTGGGTTTCTGCTCTCCCGATCCTGCGTCTGCTCCTGCAGGCGAAGGATTGCCCTGCATCATGGATTCGCCGATCTTCTGCATAACACCAGAAAGCTCATGGGTCGCGCGATCCATGGCGGATTTGTCGTCACGGTCTTTTGCGTCTTTGAGCGCTTTGATTTTGTCCTCAATCGCGGTGCGTACGTCCGCCGGCACTTTGTCGCCGGCGTCTTTGAGCGCCTTTTCCGCCGTGTAGACCAGAGCGTCTGCGGCGTTGCGCGCCTCAATCATCTCGCGCTTCTTGCGGTCTTCTTCGCCATGCATCTCCGCATCTTTTTTCATGCGCTCTATCTCGTCTTTGGTAAGCGCGCTTGACGCCTCAATCCGTACCGACTGCGTGCGTCCCGATGCTTTGTCTTTGGCGGCTACGGTAAGAATTCCGTTTGCATCTATGTCAAAAGACACTTCCACCTGCGGGATGCCGCGCGGAGACGGCGGGATGCCGTCCAGGATAAACCGCGCAAGGGTTTTATTATCCCCCGCCATTTCGCGCTCGCCCTGCAGGACGTGGATCTCCACCGATGTCTGATTGTCCGCCGCAGTGGAAAATACCTGCGTGCGACTCGTCGGCACGGTGGTGTTTTTTTCAATGACTTTGGTCATGATGCTCCCAAGCGTCTCAATACCCACCGAGAGCGGGGTTACATCAAGCAAAAGCACGTCTTTGACATCGCCCTGCATGATGCCTGCCTGCACCGCAGCCCCCAGCGCCACGACTTCATCGGGGTTGATACTGCGATTGGGGTCTTTACCAAAAAGATTTTTTACCGATTCAACTATCGCCGGCATTCTGGTTTGACCGCCAACAAGAACAACTTCATTAATATCGGATAAAGCAAAATTGGATTCTTTAACTGTAGCCTTTGTCAGCTCAAGCGACGCGGCAATAAAATCATGAACCAATTCTTCCAGCTTAGCGCGTGTCATTTTAGTAATAAAATGTTTTGGGCCGGAAGCGTCGGAAGTTATAAATGGAAGATTGATTTCAGTCTCCATAACCGTAGAAAGTTCGTGCTTGGCTTTTTCAGCCGCCTCTTTAAGGCGCGAAAGAGCCATGGCGTC
>CAZYED010000095.1:0-1695 GCA_964646295.1 uncultured Candidatus Saccharibacteria bacterium
CGTGTTATATATCATGTGTGTCAAGTATAAGCGGTTATTATTGAAATGAGTTCTAATATGGTCGCGGAAATAGAGAGTATCTCCACGCACAGAAAAAATTGACTGCGCAAATTCTTTTACTTCCGTCGGAATTTTGTCATCTGCGATCTGCTTTCTATCAGCTCAGTTACCACCCGAATTGCTTTCCGATATCCTCCGCAGTCTCGCGTTTGCGCGCGACGGTGACAATGCCGTTTTGCAGTACCAGTTTCAAGGGAGACGAGAGCAGACAGTGGTGCGATGCAAACGCATCCTGATACGCTCCCGTGTCAAAGATCGCGATATAGAGATCCTCTCCGGGGTTCAGGTCTTCCAGCCGCGGCAGGGAGACATAGCCGTCCCGCGCCGTATACTTGTCATCCGAGTCGCACGAAAGCCCTGCAAGCCATACGCGGTGCTTTTTCTTGTCATTGATCCGGTTTACCGGCACGATGTGCCACTTCTGGTGGATCGCCCACGTATCCAGCAGGTCATTCATAAAACTCCCGTCAATAATGTACCAAAATTTCGCAAGACCCTTGGGTACGGCTTTTGCCGATACGATCTTGAATATCGTAAGCTGGGCCGGCGCTATCACGTGCCGCCCCCATTCCACCACGATATTCGGGTGCGGCATTTCCCAAGCATCGGCAAGCTTCTTGAGCGTTGCAATCATCGCCTTACTTACCGTCTCAAGACTATACATCGGTTTCTTTTCGTACGGAATGGCAAATCCCCCACCGATATCAAGCGTATCAAGGGACGGATTGATCTCGCGAATTTTTTTATACACGTGCAGAGCCTCTTTCATGGCGGCGATTATGTCCGCCCCGCGCTCAATCTGCGATCCGATATGATAGTGTAAAAGTTTCAGATTGCGTATCTTGCCAAGCTCCACGATCTCGTCGGCCAAAAGCCCGAAACGGTCCGCTTTTTTATCCCAGTGGGAGCGTACTTTTGTCTGCAGATTGACCCGTACGCCGATATCGCCCTTAAACTCCTTAAACTCATCAAGTTCGGACGCATCCTCAATAATAGGCACGACCCGCACCGAGCGCTCGGCCAGATGATGAATCAGGTCCACGTAGGCTTTTGTTTTCGGGCCGTTGCACAGAATCCTGATCTTCGTATTCACGCTGTCGCTCTCCCAGAGCTTGCGCACCAGCGTCAGCTCATTATGCGATCCGACTTCCAGATGCGCCCCCTCGGATACCAAAGGCAGAACAGCCTCGCGGTTTTGATTGACCTTCATCGGATAGTGGTAGAAAAATTTCCCACGATATCCGGCCTGCTTCATATTGCGGTCAAAGATCGTGAAAAGCCTATTGAGCCGCTCCTCCACGACAAACGGCAGGAATATCTCCAGAGACGAGCCGAACTTGCGCACGAGGTCGTGCACATTGTATTGGTAATTTCCTTCACGGATGATAAGCTCGGCGTCCGCATTTATGTCAAACACTTCCGTGTTGCATTCTTTGCGTCCGAGTTTCCAGAATTTTTTTTGCGTTCTCATATATATTATTTTTTCATTCGTCCGCGCGGCGACAAAAAATATTTTGCGCGCGGCGGTGATAGTTTCCTTTTTACTCTTGCTTATGAATTCCGTCAAGCGTTTTTCAACAAAAAAAGTTATCCACACGCTCCTGCATTGACGAATGGCGCGCGAATGCGGGACAA
>CAZYED010000096.1:0-1622 GCA_964646295.1 uncultured Candidatus Saccharibacteria bacterium
TGTACCCTCTCGGGTATGCATTGCTATTGTACCCTCTCGGGTATGCATTGCTATTTTTATCGCGAGGGGGGGGCTTTTAACGAAGCAATCTAGACATTCCGGGGTCTAGATTGCCGCGTCATCTCGTAAGAACGAGGTTCCTCGCAATGACATAAGGGAGGGTTTCAAAATTCACGTAATCTACAGTGCACATTTTTCGAGTGTTATTCACACCTTTCTTTTCCTGCATGTCATGCCCGCGCACGCAGGCATCCGGATTCTCTTTTGGGTACGCCGTGATTACGAACGGGTTCGGATTCCCGCGCACGTTTATCCCCGATTTGATCGGAGGCAAGGATGACAAGAAACGTCGATAACGCGAGTATGATTTACAAAAAACCGGTATGCATCTTTGTGGGCATACCGGCTTTGGGCTGATATCAACTATTATCCCTTACTCGTAACTGCATCAGACATCGGAGCATTTCCCGCTTGAAGCGCCTCATCAATCTGTCGGGCAAGCTCCCCTTCGTAGAGTTCCCCCACTGCTTCGGCGAGCGACTCTTCATGGTCAAGCGCTTTGCGCGGATCCATCAAGCTGATGGCCGCGGGAATTTCCACCGGACAATTCAATTGCGCCATCAAGTCGCTGAGATGCGTGCTCGCCGCCCTTTGGGCCAATTCCGGATGTTTATTGTTATACTCGGTTTGGCGTGCCGTAAGTTCTGCCGCGCGCATGAAGTTATCAATGCTTCCATTGATTCCTACCGAAGCACGCGTGAGAAATGCATGGTATCTTTCTGCCAGTGTCTCATCCCCATCCTGGAGATTTTCATCGACCGCTGTCTGCCATGCGTAGAAATGATTATGATGAATCTCAAATTCACTTACTGCTTTGACGATCAACTCTGCCCGTTGCCACAAAGGATCCTGCCTGTATTCTTTTTGTTTTTCTTCACGAAGCGCTTCCGTACGCCTAGAAGCAGGTATTCCCAACTTGATCCAGGTGGCAAGTCCTCCGACTCCGGACGCTATAAAGAACCAACCGATTGGTGGCCATGTCCTGCTCGGATTCCCGCCTCCGGAAACTACCATCAACGTGATCACCGACGTCACAAGACCGAAGAGAAACAACACCACACCTGCGGGCCACATACCTCCTGCAGTGGTTGTCATGAGAAGATCATTGAGTTTGCTCTGTTCTTTTTCAGACCACTGCCGTACTGACCTGCTTTTGTCAATGATCTTTCTGTACTGCGCCCATAAGGCCATGATTTGCCAGTACCTTTTTTCTCCCTTTATTTTAGGTTCTTTCACCGACGTTATATCGCGTTCCCACACGCTGTTGAGCGTGTTGTCGGGAAAACGGGCAAGATAGCATCTATCACGAAACTCGGTATGATACTCGCCTACGTCTACGATAGTGAGTATTACGGATTCCTTGCCTGTATTGATGACTACCGCATCACCTTCTCTGAATTTTGCTTCCGGCGTACTGGCCGACGGATCCATAGATAATCTCCCTCATGTTCAAGAGCTATCCTAGGATCAATTAGTTACACGAACAGAATAGATTGTCAAATCTCCCTGTACATGTTTCGAGCGTTGTTGACATTTCTTGTCATTCCCGCGCAAGCGGGAAT
>CAZYED010000097.1:0-1541 GCA_964646295.1 uncultured Candidatus Saccharibacteria bacterium
AATCAGATCATACCAACTCCGCTGTGATTTTATTTCTCACTCCAGAGCGTACCATGATCAATTCCTGCCGCGATCAGCTCTTTTTCTGAACGAATACAGGATAGCTTTCTTTGAGTATGTTCCCGTAAATATCAAAGGCAACCTTACCCCTGCGTTTGGTCCGCCAACCAATGTGGTGCCAGCTACTCCTACTATCATCGTCATTTGTCAAAAAAACCTCACCCTCCCGAAGTTCCGGATGGTCCTTGTGTGCGGATTTCATTTTTCCCGTCTTTCCAATTCTCGGGCGTATCCCGTGTTGTCAATAAACATGTGCGATGAATATATCATAAATTAGTATTAATGTCAATATACTCTAGGGCCTGTTATTTGCTATACTTTTCTCATGGCATTTGAAGATATTCGCAACGAACGGATAGCTAAACGTGAAGCCCTTTTGGCAAAGGGCTTAGATCCGTATCCCTCGAAAACCGAGCGCACGCATGAGATCGCGGATCTTGTCAAAAAATTCTCCGCCGCCATGAAGCTCAAAAAAGGCGTGGCCGTAGCCGGCCGCGTGATGGCAAAGCGCGAGCACGGCGGATCCACGTTTGTGGATCTCCAGGACGGCACCGGCAAAGTACAGGCGTATTTCAAACGCGACGTATTGGACGATCAGTATGATCTCTTTTTTGACACCGTGGATATTGGCGACGTGATCCAAGTCAAAGGCAGGGCATTCGAGACCCAGCGCAAGGAAAAGACCGTGGAGGTCGCGGCGTGGGCCATGCTTGCAAAGTCACTGCGTCCACTGCCCGAAAAATGGCACGGTCTTCAGGACGTGGAAGAGCGCTTTCGCAAACGCTATCTTGATCTTCTGATGAACGAGGACGTGCGCACCCGCTTTGAGAAGCGCTCCCGCATCATCCGGGCTGTGCGCGCATTTTTTGACCGCGAGAAATTTCTCGAAGTCGAGACCCCGATGTTCCACCCCATTGCCGGAGGCGCGCTTGCAAAGCCCTTTGTCACGCACCACAACGCCCTTGATATTGATCTTTTCTTGCGCATTGCGCCGGAACTCTATTTAAAGCAACTCCTAATCGGAGGATTTGAAAAAGTCTATGAACTCGGTAAAAGCTTTCGCAACGAGGGGATAGACGCATCCCACAATCCCGAATTTACCTCGATTGAGTGGTACGCCGCCTACTGGGATGAGGAGATGATGATGCAGTGCGTGGAGCAATGCTTTGCGTTTATCTTGAAAGAACTGGGAATTAAAGATGGCGTGGTCGAGCACGACGGCAAAGAAATCTCTTTTTACAAAAAATTCGCACGATCTGATTTCAAAGAACTTCTCCAGCGCTACGCCTTGATCGCCGAATACGACCGCGAAACGCGCGATTCTCTTGCCATGCGCGCACGCCAGCTTGGCATTGATACCGCACCCCACGAATCAAAAGGCAAGATCGCCGATGAGATTTACAAAAAAATCTGCCGCCCGTATCTCGTACAGCCGACGTTTATTGTAAACCACCCGCTCGAGATATCGCCTTTGGCAAAAA